>JAZBPM010000381.1:0-2300 GCA_036351615.1 Desulfofustis sp. | reverse complement strand
GCGGGATCGGTTATGTCCACCCCATATCCGGAACAGTGAGGATCCTTAAGACAATGCTAGATGCGACCGTTTCGGCCCGGCCTGTCCACGCGCAGGCAGATCATCCCGCCATACCGAAGGCTAAGACAGGTATCTTGCTGGCCAATCTCGGTACGCCCGACAATTATGATTATTGGTCGATGCGCCGCTATCTCAACGAGTTTCTTTCGGATCGTCGCGTGATCGACTACCCAGCCTGGAAATGGCAACCGCTTTTACAACTTATCATCCTGAGCAAGCGTCCGTTCACAAGTGGGGAAGCCTATAAATCGATCTGGAATGAAGAGAAGAACGAAAGCCCCTTGATGACCATAACCCGCAACCAGACAGAAAAAATGTCTGAAGTTCTGCGTGCGAAGTTTGGTGATCAGCTGATGGTCGATTTCTGCATGCGGTACGGCAACCCCTCAACAAAGTCGAAAGTGCGCGAGATGGTAAAGGCTGGATGCCGCCGCATTCTGTTTTTCCCTCTCTACCCGCACTATGCAGGGGCCACCTCAGCCACGGCAAACGATCAGTTTTTTCGTGCATTGATGGAAGAAACCTGGCAGCCCGCTGCGCGCGTTGTTGAACCCTATTTCGAGAACCCACTCTACATTGAAGCGCTCGCCCAGTCAGTCGAGAAAGCCTATGAAGAAGCCGAAAACAAGCCTGAAAAGCTGATCGTGTCCTACCACGGGATGCCTCAGCGCTATCTCATGCAAGGCGACCCATATCATTGCCAATGCCAGAAAAACACGCGCCTGTTGAAGGAACGTCTGGGTTGGGATGACAGCCAGATCGGCACAACGTTCCAATCGGTTTTTGGTCGGGAAGAGTGGCTGAAACCTTACACGGTCGAGGAGGTCGCTCGCCTTGCCCGGGAAGATGGCAAGAAGCGTATCGCCGTGATCGCGCCGGCGTTTTCAGCCGATTGCATCGAAACCCTCGAGGAAATCAACGAGGAGATCAGGGAAAGTTTCGAAGAAGCTGGCGGCGAAGAGTTCACATACATCCCGTGCCTTAACGACGATCCTGCCCACATAAAGGCTTTGAGCGAAATCGTGACGGCTAATCTCAAGGGCTGGTTAGACTAAGAACAGGATGCCATTTGCTTTGGGCACGAAAAAAGGCAGCAAATTTATTGCTGCCCTTTTTTGGATCGCTCGAAAATTAATCGGCTGCGACAACCGCAGCGACAACCGCAAGCAGAACCAGCGGGATCCAGATACCAGCAGCAGACGAGCTTGCGGCGGTTTCTTCGACAATAACCGGCGCTTCCATGACTGGCTCGGACATGTTACCAGCCCAGCCGGCGGTTGCGGCAGCAGTGAACGCGGCAGCGAGAACGAGTTTTTTCATTTTATCCTCCAGGTAAGGCCTGCGGACGTTGCTCCAAGCAGGCGCTCAAGACTTCTCTCGTTCTGTTTCCTAAGCAGCAATTCAAGGCGATTGCAAATACATCTTCGGCGGACTCCCTGAAATCCCGCACCTCGCTCGTCAAATTAGCAACACTTGAGTGCCAACTTTCGTCAGGGCAAAAAGCTCGGCGATGTGTTCATTGTAAAGGCCGATACAGCCATTAGAAGATTGGCGACCGATTTTACGCGTATCGTGCGTTCCGTGAATACGGTAATACGTCCAGCCAAGATAAAGCGCATGAGTCCCCAGCGGGTTGTCGGGACCGGGGCCGATATACTCGGGCCAATCCGGATTGCGCTCAAGCATGGATGGGGTTGGCCGCCAGCTTGGACCTTCCACCTTGCGAACCACACTTGTACGACCACGCCGCGTTAATTCCTCGGTAAGAGGAACACTGGAAGGGTAGAGTTTGTAGGTTTGCTCACCCTCTGACCAGAAATGCAGCGCTCGGGAATCGATATCAACAAGGATAGCCCCGCCATTGAGATTCGAGAAATATGGACGCCAATCAAGAGCCCGGAAACTTGAGATGTTGTGCCGAACGATTTGGCCGATATCCTTCTCCATCTCAACGGTTCCGTCACCGTCCACATCCTGAGCGAAAGCAGGCACACCGATTGCTGCGGCGGTTCCAGCCAGAAAGGCGCGCCTGTTGATACGATCAAATTCGACAGCCATAACGTCATCCTCCAGACATCCGTTAACTGCGCCAATATATATGGCGCGAAAGACGCAGTCGCAATTCAAACCGGCGTATTTTGGCAAAGTTAAGCTGAACTAGGTTTGAAAGACAGTCAAAGCCCCTATATGGGTTGCCGACAAATAAATGGAAGAGACCAAAACATGGTGCGTGTAGTTGC
>JAZBPM010000380.1:0-2045 GCA_036351615.1 Desulfofustis sp. | reverse complement strand
GCCGCTTTGCTGCTGAGCCATGCGGATCGCTTCGGCCGGAGTGGACGCAGCGAGGACGTGATACCCGAGTTTTTTGAGCATCATCGTCGTCATTTCCAGGATCATTGGCTCATCTTCCACCAGCAGGATGGTTTCGTTGCCCCGGGCTTCGAGAGATGTGTCACCAGACAGCGATGACTCTGCGCTTTTCTCCTCCTGGCAGGGAAGGTAAATCGTGAATGTCGTTCCGTGCCCCGGCTCGCTGGAAACCTCGATCAAGCCATTGTTCTGCTTCACGATGCCGTACACGGTGGCTAGTCCCAGACCGGTTCCCGCGCCGATACTCTTGGTGGTAAAAAACGGTTCGAACAGGTGGGAGATGGTTTCCGCATCCATACCGCACCCCGTGTCGCTCACGGTCAACATGACAAAGGCACCGGCACCCGATTCTTCAGAGCGTTCAGGTTTGTTGCCATTGGTTTTAACGGGCATCGTTTCGATGACGATCTTACCGGTGTCGTCGATGGCGTCTCGGGCATTGATGCAGAGGTTAACCAGGATTTGATCGATCTGGGAGGGATCCATTTTGATCTGCGCCAGATTCTGAGCGGGCTTCCAGAGGAGTTCGATGTCCTCTCCGATAAGTCGGCGCAACATGGTGAGCATTCCCGAAACCGTTTCGTTAAGATCGAGTATTTTCGGTTGTACGGTCTGCTTGCGGGCGAAAGCCAGCAATTTGTTGGTCAGATCAGCCGAATGTTGTGCGGCATGCTGGATTTGCACCAAGGCCGGGTGAATCGTCTGGTCATCTTTCACTTGCTCGAGAATGAGTTCCGTGTAACCGAGGATAACTCCCAGCATATTGTTGAAGTCGTGGGCCACCCCTCCGGCCAATCGGCCGATCGATTCTATCTTTTGAGACTGGGACAATTGTTCTTGTAATTTTATTCTTTCCGCTTCGGACTGCTTACGCTCGGTTATATCCGACGCGAATATCGCAATTCTTGAGACCTGGCCGTCAGGAGTCAGCACAGGGAACAGATTATGCTGAAGATGGCGGCCCCAGCGTTCGTCCTCGAACTGTATTGCTTCCCCGGAGCGCACAATGTTCTCGACGATTTGCCGTCGAAGTGCCGCAGTTTTCGCCGGAACCAGGGAAAAAATTGATTTTCCCACACATTCACTTGCACGTTTTCCGGTTCTACCCGCAAAGGTTTCGTTTGCAGCGATCACCGTTCCCTCACAGTCAATCAGACAAACGGATTCGGTAATGGCATTGAACAAGGACTGCAGGTTTGCCTCATTGTTACGCAGCTGTTCCTCAGCCAGTTTCTGCTCGGTGATATCGGTCAAAAAGCTGAGTGCGGCTGTAGCTCCATCCCAGTTGGTCAATGCGCCGTGCAGATGTAACCATTTGATGCTGCCGTCGCGGCAGATTACCCGAAATGTGTACTGTGTCGGGATGTCTTTTCCCTGAAGTCTTTTTCGCTGATACTGAACGACCATGTCCCGGTCATCCGGGTGGATAAAGTCAGTGAAGGGCTTTGTTTCCAGGTTTTCGGCGGGGAGTCCGATTATCCTGGCCATGGCCGGGTTGACCATGAGTAGCTTCTCGTTTCGCGTGACAATAATGGCCTCTTGCGCGTTTTCTACGATGTGACGGTAGTTTTCTTCGGCCTGGCGTTGCCTGGTAATATCCTGGAAGACGCAATAGGTTTGCTGGAAGCGGCCCTGCTGGTCGATGCCGATTCGACCATTAAAAGAAACATAGATATAACGGCCGTCTTTTTTCCTGATCTCGAATTCGACTCCCAGGATTTCACCAACGGCTTTAAACCGAGGGAAATTCTCCCGGAAATGCTCTCGCCAATCAGGGTGGAGGAATTCTCCAAAATTGACGCCAATAACCTCGTCCTTCGTATATCCGAGCGCGTCGAGCCAGGCTTGATTGACATCTATAAAGCAACCATTTTCATCCAATGACTGGTATCCGAGGGGAGCGCGGTCGTAGATTTCCCGCAGATATCGGTTTTCGTCGCTCAATAGGCGTTCCCGGTTCTGCATAT
>JAZBPM010000379.1:0-11805 GCA_036351615.1 Desulfofustis sp. | reverse complement strand
TCGGCTCATTTTTGGGATTATCTATCGGCGTATTTGTATACTGGATCGCGATGATTATTTCCTTTCCAGTATCTCACCTGGTGTATACCCGGGCATTGCAGAACGAAAACATGACCCACCTCCAGGCCGGATCCGAAGAAACGTTCGCGATTGTTTTCCAGAGCCCCCTGATGATCGGGTGGTTGTTTCTCTTTTTTACCGTTACCAGTTTCCTTGCCGTCTTTATGGCCAACACGTTCGTCAAAAACCAGATATCACTGAACTGGTTGCTGATCTGTATTTGTCTTTGTTACCAGTTCTCCATGATAACACTGAAATATAACGTTCCTCTCACCTTCGGCCTGATCGCTTGCGGCGTCATCAGTTCTTATCTGGCACACCGCAGGCAGGGCAAACCAGAGCAAAGAAGCGGCGCTCAACCCGCCGGGAACGACCGCTGAAACCCGTTCGGCGGACAAACGGTACTGCACCGAAAAGGGTACGTGGGTATGCATGTCCTGCTTATTTCAGCCAATACCGAACAGTTCAACATGCCGGCAATGCCGCTGGGACTCGCCTGTGTGGCCGAGGCGACGATCAGCGCGGGCCATGACGTCACCATGCTGGATTTGATGTTTGCAGCGGATGTCGCGACCACACTGGCGACGGTGATTTCCGAAACCCGACCGGAATGTATCGGCATTTCGGTGAGGAACATCGACGATCAAGATATCGAGGCACGGACATTTCTGCTCGCCAAGGTGAAAGAGGTAGTCGCCGTCTGCCGGGATCTGTCATCCGCCCCGATTGTCCTCGGCGGCGCCGGTTACAGCATCTATCCCGGCAGCGTACTGTCCTACCTCGACGCGGATTTTGGCATAAAGGGAGAAGGGGAAATCGCCTTCCCTGCCCTGCTGGCGCACCTGGAGGATAAGACAGACCCTTCGGGAACACCCGGACTATATTCCCGAAACCATGATCCGCATCCGCCGCCCGAACTCAGCTCCGATCTGGACCGGCTGCAGCTGCCGGAACCCCGGATCCTTTCATCTTCGGCATCGCAGAGCCAGGACCCATGGATTCCGGTGCAAACCAGGCGCGGTTGTCCCCTCAGATGCAGTTATTGCTCTACTCCCGCCATTGAGGGCACACTGCTCAGGAAACGGTCCCCGGAGGGTGTCGCCGCCTGGCTCGAGCGGTGGGTTTCGGCCGGGTATGAAAATTTCTTCTTTGTTGACAATACGTTCAATCTCCCTCCCGACTATGCCAAATCGATCTGCCGAAACATTATTGCCCGGGAACTGGCCATGCGCTGGAGGTGCATCATTTTCCCGAAACGTGTCGATAAAGAATTGGCCGAACTGATGTTCGCGGCCGGCTGCCGGCAGGTCAGTCTCGGCTTCGAGAGCGGCTCCGCGAAAATGCTGAAACACCTAAACAAGCAGTTTACGTTGGCAGATATACGAATGAGTTCGACCTTGTTTGGTGATTGCGGAATTGAACGCATGGGCTTTTTGTTGCTGGGCGGACCCGGTGAAACAAAGACCTCGGTCGAGGAAAGTCTTGCGTTCGCCGATTCTCTGAACCTGGAGATGCTCAGAATTACCGTCGGTATACGCATTTACCCCGGCACACAGCTGGCCGCGATCGCCGAAAAGCATGGAATCATCAGCTCCGAAGACGACTTGCTTCAGCCACAGTTCTATCTTTCGCCGGACGTGGCGAAGTGGCTGCCGGAACGGCTGATACAATGGCGAGCGAATCGGAACAATGTAATTATGTAACAACTCTGCGTGGCCGGAGCGCCATTTTTCGCTTCTCGCGGCTCGGCCTCCCGTTTGCCGTGACGGGTTGCCGGTAGCGGCATTATGGTATGTTCATCCGGCCTTTACGCAAAATACACCAGTACGAGAATCAGCTATGGAGATTAAACCGATCGGTATTATCCACACGCCTTTTACGGAACGGGAAGGTATGCCCATCCAGCCTTCCGGGGCAGTCGGGGTAACCGGGACAATCGAGGTTTTCGACCACTTCCAGGCAGGTCTCAAAGACCTCGACGGCTTTTCCCACATTTTCCTGCTCTATCTCTTTCACCAGAGCGACGGATTCAAACTACACGTCATTCCCTTCATGGACAGCACGCCGCGCGGCGTGTTCGCAACGCGCGCCCCGAAGAGGCCGAACCCCATCGGCCTGTCGATCGTAGAGCTGGATCGTATCGAAGATAACGTTCTGCACGTTCGAAACATCGATATTCTCGATGGCACGCCGTTGCTCGACATCAAACCATACGTTCCGAAATTCGACCGCCCGGAAGCGGTGCGCTCCGGCTGGCTGGCAAATTCCAGCGATCCGGTTGCACAGAAAAAAGCCGATGGCCGGTTCACCTAGAAGTGTGCAGGCAGAGCGATTGTCGACTCGGCAGTCAGCAGGTAAAAGCAGCGCTACCAGCTTGCACCGGCTCCCACGGCGCCAGCCATCGTCAAACAGCGCACGGAAACAAGCGAGAGAGAGGATATGAAATTTTTTATCGTAGCGATGATTTCCATCATCCTTTCCGGCTGTACGGGGATACCCCGACTCGTCAGCCCGGTCCGAGAATTCGAGTTAGACAACTATCTCGGCACATGGTACGAAATTGCCAGACTTGATCACTCCTTCGAGAGAGGTCTCAGCCAGGTAACGGCGGTCTACTCCATGCGAGACGACGGCGGGATTACCGTCAGGAACCGGGGCTACTCCGCAGCCGACGACGAGTGGCGGGAAGCGGAAGGGACAGCATATTTCGTCGACTCCGAAACGGTGGGACATCTCAAGGTCTCTTTTTTCGGGCCGTTTTACAGTTCGTATGTCATTTTCGAACTCGATCGGGAGCACTATCGCTACGCCTTCGTTTCCGGCTACAACACCTCCTATCTGTGGCTGTTGTCCCGAACACCGACTATCGATGAAGCCGTCATAACCAAATTCATTCGTTCAGCGAGGGCCGGCGGTTTTGACACCGACAAGCTCATTTTCGTCGAACACAACGGGACAGCAACGGATGTCCCCGACTCACCTTCAGCACAACAGGAACAATGACAGGAAACAGTTCAACCGAGCATACCACAGCAATTACGGTACTCTGGGAGTATATCGTCAGAGACGGCTATCTCGACCAGTTCCTTCAGGCGTATGCCCCCGATGGCACCTGGGCGGAGCTTTTCCGGAAACACCCGGGCTACCTCAAAACCGAATTGATCCGGGACAGCTCCAACCCCAACCGCTTCATCACGATTGATCACTGGGTTTCACTGCCTGCATACTCGACCATGAAACACCTGAGCAGAAACGAGTATAAATCGATGGATGAACACTGTGAGAAATTCACCGTCGACGAGAACTATATCGGCATTTTTGCGCAATTCACCGACAGGCAGCAGCCATGACCGGCCATCCGGATACATCCCTGCAGACCAATCGGCGACCGTTCGCAGATCCCGCCTCGGTCAACGAAATCCTCCTCGACCTGGACGGCACACTCACCGACCCGCAGCTCGGTATCACCCGCTGCATTCGATTCTCTCTTGAGAAAATGGGCCGTGACGTGCCGTCGGCCGACCAGCTGTTGTGGTGCATCGGCCCGCCCCTCAAACATTCGTTTGCCTCGTTGCTGGCAAGCGACGATGACGATCTACTGGACACCGCGGTGCGCCATTACCGCAAGCGATTCGCAGATATCGGGCTCTACGAAAATAGTGTTTATCCCGCTATTCCCGAGGCGCTGCAAGCGATCAGAGCCGCCGGGAGGCGATTGTTTCTCGCCACGTCGAAACCGGTGGTGTTCGCACGCCGCATCCTCGATCATTTCGGCCTGACCGGGTTTTTCGACGGGATTTACGGCAGCGAACTGGACGGCCGCCGCATCGACAAGACGGAACTGATCGGCTATCTGCTGGACCGGGAAGGAATCTCACGCCAAACCGCCATCATGGTCGGCGACCGGCGCTACGATATCATCGGCGGCAAAAACAACGGGATCGCCACTGCTGCGGTCACCTACGGCTACGGCAGCAGCAGCGAACTAGCGGCGGCTCGCCCGGATTTCCTCTTCCACCATCCCGCCGAACTCGTCGCCGCTCTCTCCGGACGCCCGACCGGCACACCTGGCCCGGACTTCATTTCTCAGCAGGCTGTTTACACGGAGCTGCCATGACGGCAGATGACCGCTCACAGTGTAATTATCGTCACCTTCGGCCGGGCCGACCGGCCCTGGCAGTGGAAAACCCAGCGGTCTCCGGAAGTGCGGCAACCGCAAAAAGCTGCTTCACCGGCATCCTGACGAGAAGCGGTGATCACCGAAAAGGGGTTGACACTTCAGGCAAATGAAGCACATACTCAGCTCAGGACAACCCGCTTCACAACGGCGAGCCGGTGTGGGAGCCTGATAGCAGCCTCACTTTAATCCCGGGCCGGCACGCGCAACAAGAGACAAGGACGTGCATCATGACCACACCCCGCAGCCGCGAGGCATTCATCCTGGGAGCTTTTATCTGTGCCGGACTGATCATCTTCGGTTCGCTGCTGGCAAACACCGCCCTGAACGTCAAGGCAATGGACCGGGTCGTCACCGTCAAAGGACTGGCCGAACGCGAAGTCGAAGCGGATATTGCGATCTGGCCGATTACCTTCAACGAAGCACACAACGTCCTGACCCAACTGTACTCGGAGATCGAGCGTAAATCGGCAATCATCAGATCGTTCCTGGAAGAGAGCGGTTTTGCCGACGAAGAAATCTCCATTTCCCAGCCGTCAATCGTCGATCGACAGGCCCAGAACTACGGAGACGCCCGCAGCATCCAGTTCCGCTTCACGGCGGCAACTACCGTTACCGTCTACAGCTGACAGGTCGATCTGGTCAGGGAAACCATGAAGAGAGTGGTTGAACTCGGCAAGAACGGCATCGCCATCTCCGGTCAAGACTACCAGAACAAGACGGAATTCCTCTTCACCGGGCTCAACAGCATCAAACCCGAGATGATCGAAGAGGCAACCAGGAACGCCCGGGAAGTCGCCGAAAAATTTGCCAAGGACTCCCGGAGCACGCTCGGCAAGATCAAGACGGCGACCCAAGGCCAGTTCTCGATCACCGATCGGGATACGTCGACCCAGCATATCAAGAAAGTCAGGGTGGTATCGACGATCGAGTATTACCTTTCCGACTGACGGTCTGCGCAGTATCTTCGGTCCGGCGCCGCAATCGTGTCCTCGGCCACGTGACATCTTCGCCTTGAAACAGCACCACTCTGTCGGCAACATCCGCTGACGCCGGTCTCCGTACACGTGGCGAGCAGGCGATTTCTGCCTAACAGACCGCCTTGATTTCCTGCACGTTCTTCCTCATAATAAAGAAAGGAGGGAGATTCCATGGAGCCTGACAACCGAGCTTTTGTTCGCGACCTGGTAGCCCAGTACGCTCCTCATTTTCCGCGCAAACGGTGCGGCCGGCTGATCACCGATACATCTGAGTTCATGGCCGTCGACCACGGCGATGTCATCGCTCTCGGCGGCAAGCACTACCTGGTACTGCGTGATGAGGCGGAACGGCGCTTCGGCATGGAAGATCCTAAATACTGGGTCAAACGGTGTTCCGAGTTGGAAACCGGCGAGCGAAAAATTCTCAAGCTGGTTTTCTATGAAACCTTCCCATTGAAAATAGGCAATTTTGAGATTCGCTGCCACCGCAGTCCGGAAAAAGAGGCCCGTATTCTCGATCTGGTTCGCGGAGACCTGCGCTTCATGCAGGGAGAAACGATCCGCGACGAAAAGGACAATGCGGTGCGTGTTCTCGATATCGTCCACGGCAAACAGTTCGATGCGGTGATCGAGAATATCGATACCGACCACGAGACCTATTTTCGCGAGCACCTCCCCGACCTTCTCGAAAAATTCATCGGTGCCTGCGAGTCCATTGCCCATTTGCATACCCTTGGCGAGAAGCATGGTGATATCCGAAGAGACCATCTATGGGTGGAATACAACAGCGGGGCTTATCGCTGGATCGATTTCGACTATGCCTTCGATTTTCACGAAAACCCTTTCGGACTCGATATTTTCGGACTCGGTAATATTCTGCTCTTTCTGGTCGGCAAAAAAGAGCACACCACATACACCATGGGCGGTGGAGCTTTTTCCGAACAGGTATTGTCATCACTGACGCCGGATGATTTTTCGCTGATGTTCCCACACCGGCTCAGCAATCTGCGCAAATTATTCCCGTATATCCCTAATGAATTGAACAACGTATTGTTACACTTTTCAGCGGGGACCTATGTCTTCTATGATACTGTCGATGAACTGCTCGGTGAACTACGGCCGTGCCTGCAGCTGCTCCGCTGAAGCACCACATCGACACGACTGCGAGGAGGACGTCATGGACTTCAAAAAAATACTCGTTGCCGTCGACGGCTCGGAAAATTCCGCCCGGGCCGTCAGCTACACCGGTGACATGGTGGGCGACGGCAGTGCCAAGCAGATAATGTTGCTATGCATCGAACGTTTCCCGGATCGGGACCTGTTCCCGGATGAAGAAGCCTGGAAAAAACGCTGCTCCGAGCACCGGGAGGAACTACAGCAATTTCTTGGTGAAGCCAGGGCCACGCTGACGGCAAAAGGCGTTCACGATAATAGGATCAGCGAGCGATACGTGGTCAGTTGCTCTTCCCCCTTTGCCGACCGTAGCACTGCCCGCTGCAGTTTCGGGACTTCCATCGCCCAAGAGATCCTGGCGGTGCTCAAGGAAGAGCGGTTCGGCACTGTCGTGGTTGGTCGGCGCGGCGTCTCGAAGGCCGAAGAATTCCTGTTCGGTTCGGTCTCCAACAAGATCATCCATCACGCCAAAGACTGCACGGTCTGGGTCGTCGCCTGAGCCGCTCCACACGCAAAAGCAGCGCTTGATCAGCGATCAGACTCGCGTTACTCCGTCAATGGCAGGAAACGAACGTGGAGAAGACCAGGACAATGGACACCATACAATTCTTTGCCTGGGCCGACCGACATTTGCGAGAAATCCGTCTGGTGCTGGCACCGCTGTTCGTCCTGATGGTCGCCGGCGTCTATGCGCTGGTCTATTACACCGGCGGCATCAAGTTTGTCTATTCGCACTCGATGTACTTGCCGATCCTGCTGTCGGGTATTTTTTTCGGGATCAGGGGCGGGGTCTTTATCGGGGCGCTCGGCGGCTTTGCCCTCGGTCCGCTGATGCCGATCGACGTCGTTACCGGCGAGATGCAGAATACGGCCAACTGGCTCTACCGGAGCGGCTTTTTTGTGCTGATCGGCATGCTCAGTGGGCTGGCCAGTGACCGCGCCCGCGACTATATCGACCATCTCAAATGGGTCTCCCGGCACGACCCGTCCACCGAATTGCCGAACCGCAGCGCCCTGTTCGAACGACTGGCTGAAATAAAACAGTCGAAAACGCAGTTCAGGGGAACGATATTGACTGTCGTTTCCGTGGAGAACATGATGGAGCTGAAGGCTGCCTTCGGTTTCGGCGTTATCAGGGAGACGATCGGCCAGCTCGCCGATCGTTTCGTCGCCGACCAACCGAATTGCGCCGTCTACCGCACCGAAACGGCACTGCTCGGCCTTCTGCTCGATGCGGGTGAACGGCCGGTCGCTGAATTGGTCGATGAACTGGTTGCAACCGCCCGGCAACCGATCCTGCTCGACACCATCCCGATTCACATCGATTCACGAATGGGTACCGTCGTGTTCAACCGGGACGATCTGACGCCCGAGGAATACCTGCAGCAGGCCGAAGCGGCGCTGATCATCGCGCAGAAAAAAGCGCAGGACTCCGTCACCTACGAACCGGCAATCGTCTCTTTCACCGAGGAGAACCTGGCCATTCTCGGCAGCCTGAAGGAAGCGATCGACGAAGGCCAGATATCGCTCGATTACCAGCCCAAGGTATACCTGGCCAGCGGCACGGTCCATGGAGCGGAGGCGCTGATCCGCTGGAATCATCCGGTGCGCGGACCGTTGCCGCCCGAAGCGTTCATGCCTCGTGTCGAGCAAAGCACCCTCGTCCAGGTCATCACCGAATTTGCTTTGGAGCAGGCTATTGCCCAAATGGCGCTTTGGCACCAGGACGGTATCGAGATACCGGTGGCGGTCAATATCTCTACCCGCAACCTGCTGCAGCCCCGTTTCGCCGAGCAGGTGGCCGGCCTGCTCGACCACTATCACCTCAGCGGTAAGTCGTTGGAACTGGAGATCACCGAAGGGGCCTTGATGATGGATATGGAGCGGACCATCGAAGAGTTGCTGCGAATGACCGAACTCGATATCATCATCTCCATCGATGATTTCGGCACCGGTTACTCGTCGCTGCAATATCTCCACCGTCTGCCCATCTCGCTGATCAAGATCGACCAATCATTTGTTCGGCGCCTGCCCGGCGACAAAGGTGCAGTATCCATCGTCGAGGCGGCGGTAATGCTGGCACACCAGATGGGGATCAAGGTTATTGCCGAGGGCGTTGAAAATCCCGTAATTTACCGTTTCCTCAAAGAAATCGGTTGTGACCTGGCGCAAGGCTTCCTGCTCTCCCGCCCGTTGCCGGCAGAGGCTTTTGCTACCTGGTATCGCCAGTGCGGCGGCACGTTTACCGTGCCGGCGGAGTAACAGCCACCCCCTGCCATCCGGACCGCAAACCACAGCTTCGCTGATCGTCTCTTGCAATAGCTGTCAGGTGACCTATTATTGGGCATTGGCCATCGAAGAACGGCATCAACCACGGACCCTACGACCACCATGTCCCCGTCGACGAAAAAAAAACGCAGACCTCGCGGCTCCGGCATCAAGACCGGCATGTCTCCGGGAACCATGGTCTTTATCGGCGAGCAGAAGCAAGACCGGGCGCGGATCGAAGCCATCGCCTACAGCGAGACCACCTTCGACGAACTCCACGACATCCCCGTCGAGCAGTGCCGACCGTTCGCCGATGCCCCCGGGGTGAGTTGGATCAATGTCAACGGTATTCATGACGTTGGTTTGATTCAGGCTCTGGGATCCATTTTCGGTCTCCACCCGCTGACCCTCGAGGATCTGGTCAACACCGGGCAGCGCCTGAAGATCGAAGAGTTTCCAAGCTATACCTTTATCGTCTTGAAGATGATTACGTTCAACGAGACGACGCAGAGTATCGATGTAGAGCATGTCAGCCTGATCCTCGGCGAGCGCTTCGTGCTCTCCTTCCAGGAAGATGCCGGCGATGTGTTCGGGACGGTGCGCGAACGCCTCCGCTCGGCCAAGGGTCGCCTGCGCTCGATGAAGGCCGACTACCTGGCCTATAGCTTGATGGACGCGGTGGTTGATCATTACTTCCTTGCCGTCGAACGCATCGGCGAGCGGATCGAAGATCTCGACGAACGCAGCCTGACCGAACCGAGGCCGGAAGATATCGGCGAGATCCATCGACTCAAGCGAGTCATCCTGATGCTGCGCAAGGCGTCCTGGCCACTGCGCGAAGAGATCGGGGCACTGGAGAAGAGCGAGTTGGCGATGGTCAGGCCGGAGACCCGGGTCTACTGGCGAGATCTCTACGACCATACCATCCAGATTCTCGACATGGCGGATACCTACCGGGATATCCTCGGCGGCATGCACGACACCTATCTGTCCAGTATGAGCAACCGGATGAACGAAATCATGAAGGTGCTGACGATCATCGCCACCATCTTTATCCCCTTAACCTTTATCGCCGGAGTCTACGGCATGAACTTCGTCCATATGCCGGAATTGCAGTGGCGCTGGGGATATTACCTTGTCTGGGGTATCATGCTGCTCGTGGGTTGCGGACTGCTGGCCTACTTCAAACGAAAGAAATGGCTGTGACCGACGGTATCCGGTGCCACTCCACTCGAAGCTTCAAGACACAGGACCCAACCGATGCACCACGAACACCTGGCTGACTGGCAGCACGACCATCGTTTTTCACCGGTAAACGAGAAAGGTGAAAAGCGCACCCTCTACGTACTGATCCTGACGGCAGTAACCATGATCGTTGAGATCACCGCCGGCAGCATCTACGGATCAATGGCCTTGCTGGCCGACGGCTGGCACATGGCCACCCATGTCGCCGCCTTTTTTATCACTATTTTCGCCTACCGTTATGCCCGCAAGCATGCCGACGACCCCACCTACACCTTCGGGACCGGCAAAGTCAACGTGCTCGGCGGGTTTGCCAGTGCCATCGCCCTGGCCGTGGTCGCGCTGGTCATGCTCATCGAATCGCTGGAACGGATCGTCCACCCGCAGGACATCCGCTTCAACGAAGCCATTGCCGTCGCCGTCCTCGGCCTGCTGGTCAACGTGATCAGCGCATTTCTGCTGCGAGACGGTCATAGTCATGATCACGGGCATGATCACGGACATGACAACGATCATCATCACGGCACACACCTTCACGATCATAACCTGACGGCGGCCTACTTCCATGTGCTGGCCGACGCGCTGACTTCCCTGCTTGCTATCGTCGCGCTGGTCTCGGGAAAATTCCTGGGCTGGCACTGGCTCGATCCGGTGATGGGCATCGTCGGCGCTGCCATCATCACCCGCTGGTCATACGGCCTGCTGAAACAGACCGGCCCGATCCTGCTCGACGCGAGTATCGAAAAACAGACGAGGCAGACCATAGTCGAGACCATTGAAAACGATGCTGACAACCGGGTCTCGGATATTCATGTTTGGAAGGTCGGAGCCAGCCACTACGCAGCAATTATCGCGGTGGTCACCGACAAACCGCGCACGGCCGATCACTACAAAAATCTCTTGCGCGATTTCGATAGATTGTCTCATGTAACCGTCGAAATCAATACCTGTTTGTCGTAGAAGCATGCGTCCGCCATCGGACATCAGAACCCCGATTGCTGAGCTGTTCGCGACGGCAAGCGCAGAGAATTGTCACCGGGCGCAACCGTTTCCGTCTCCATGTCAACGGGGAAGACAATGCTGTTCCGCTTAGCCGCCGATGGTGTCCTGCTTGCCCACCTGGGCTTTATCCTGTTCGTCAGCCTGGGCGGTCTGCTCGCCTTCTATCGCCAGCGCTTGGCTCTGCTCCATCTGCCGGCGGCGGCCTGGGGCGTTTATATCGAGATCAGCGGCGGGGTCTGTCCCCTGACCTCTGTCGAAAAGCAGCTCCGTCTTGCCGCCGGGCAGGCCGGCTACGACGGCGGCTTCATCGAACACTGGCTGCTGACAATCATCTATCCGAGTGGACTGACCAGGGAAATTCAATACGTGCTTGCGGGAGGATTGATTGCCATCAATATTGTCATCTACTGCTGTTTACTGATGCGTCTTCGAGCCAAGAAGAGCACAAACAGACGTTCCCTCTAAAAACCTCATATCATGATTGACCGTTTTTGTGCGTTTTCAAAGAAATTCGTTCGGTTAAAGCCACTGTTTTTCATTGGTACCGCCGCAGCATTCATTGTGTTTGGTTACGTGGTGCTCTTTACGGAAGGAACAGACAAAGATGTATATATCAATCCAAGTGTAGTAGTTGCATTGTGGTCACTTGTCTGTTCACTTCTGCTATCCATTTTCCCCTACGTCCCACCGAAGGCCGACAAGCGACAGCCTGCATCCGAACGCCTGAAAATCCGTCTGGCCAGAAGCGCTTATCATCTCGGCTCATGGCTCTTTTGCGGATTGAGTGTGGCAGCTGCGTTGCTTACCATCAAACTGCTCAATATCTGGTACGCAGACTTTTAGATACAGGAAGAAGCTATAATAGAGGCGCTGACAGGATATTCGAACCTTCAATGTGGCAAT
>JAZBPM010000378.1:0-7326 GCA_036351615.1 Desulfofustis sp. | reverse complement strand
GGCAGTCAGGGGGCTCACCGGGTCAACGAACTGGTGAGCGAGGCGCTGATCAGCAGGGCCGAATCTCTGGGCGGGCTGCGGGTCATTCATCAGACCGGCGCCAGTGACGAGGCATGGGTCGGACAACGCTATCGCCAGGCCGGCATCGATTGCCAGGTCGCCGCCTTTTTTAACGATATGGCTGACGTGTACCGCCAGGCCGATCTGGTCGTATCCCGGGCGGGAGCGACTACCCTGGCCGAGATCTCGGTGCTGGGCCTGCCGGCCATTCTTATTCCGTACCCACACGCCGCCGACGATCATCAACAGCGTAATGCCCAGTGGTATGCCGACAGCGGCGGGGCGGTGGTGTTCGCCGAGCGGGAGCTGACGGCTGAGCGGCTCGGTGAGCAGATCGCAGCATTACTTGGCGACCGGCACCACCTGCGGCAGATGTCGACGGCGATGGCGGGGCTGGGCATCGCCGATGCCGCCGACCGGATCGTCGATATTTGTCTGGCAGTTGCCGGGAGATAGGCTGATATGTATCAGAAAACCAAAAGAATCCATTTTGTCGGCATCGGCGGTATCGGCATGAGCGGTATTGCCGAATTGCTCGCCAACCTCGGCTATCGCGTCTCCGGTTCGGATCTGAGCCGATCGCGCATCACCGATAGGCTGGCCGAACTCGGCTGCACCGTCCGCATCGGTCATAACCGGGAGTGGTCGGCGGGAGCCGATGTGGTGGTCACTTCGTCGGCCATCGCCGCCGGTAATCCGGAGGTGGTGGCGGCGCGGGAGGCCGGCATTCCGGTGATCATGAGGGCGGAAATGCTGGCCGAGCTGATGCGCCTGCAGAAATACGGCATTGCCGTTGCCGGCAGTCACGGCAAGACCTCGACCACGTCGATGGTCAGCTGGATCATGGCCAGCGCCGGACTCGATCCGACCATTGTCGTTGGCGGCAAGGTGGATTGTCTCGGCGGTAACGCCAAACTGGGAGCCGGGGATTTCCTGGTCGCGGAAGCGGACGAGAGCGACGGCTCCTTTCTGAAACTGGCGCCGGTCCTGGAGGTCATCACCAATATCGATCTTGAACATCTCGATTATTATCGAGATCTGGATCATGTCAAAGAGTCTTTCCTGCAGTTTATCGACAAGGTCCCGTTTTACGGGGCGGCCATCGTCTGTCTCGACGACCGGCATATCGCCGAGATCCTGCCTGAGATCGGCAAGCGGACGATCACCTACGGCTTGACCCGGCAGGCCGATTTTTATGCCGAGGATATCGTCTTTGCCGACGGCCGGGTTCATTTTACCGTCAAGCAGAATGACGAAGAACTGGGGCCGGTCGATGTGGCGCCACCCGGCCGGCACAATGTCTACAATGCGCTGGCGGCGATCTGCGTCGGCTTCGAACTCGGCATCCCCTTTGCTGTCATGGCCTCGGCATTGGGATCCTTTGCCGGCGTTCAGCGGCGAATGGAGCGCAAAGGGGAGGGGTGCGGTATCACCGTTGTCGATGACTACGGTCATCACCCGACCGAGATCCGTGCCACGCTGGCGGCAATCAAGCAGGCCTGGCCGGACAAGCGTTTGGTCGTGCTCTTTCAACCGCATCGCTACAGCCGGACGAAAGGGTTGTTCAACGAGTTCCTGACCTGTTTCCACCTGGCCGATGAACTTGTGATGACCGATATTTATGCCGCCAGCGAAGAGCCGATCGAAGGGATTACCGGTGAGGCCTTGCTCGCCGAGATTCGTCGTCACGGCCAACGCCATACGCGCTATATCGCCGACGTCAACGACATTGCCGGGGCGATCAGAGACGAGTTGCGGGCCGGCGATCTGGTGTTGACCCTTGGCGCCGGTAACATCGTCAAGGCCGGCGAGGACTTGCTGGCCCTGCTTGAACCGCAGGAGTGAAGAGAAAACGATGACGCTCAGTTCCTCCCAGAAAGCAGCGTTGACCAGGGCGGTCGGTGATCGTTCCGTCCGATGGGACGTGCCATTGGCATCCCGAACGACCTATCGGATCGGGGGACCTGCCGATGCCCTGGTCACGCTGCTTGCTGTCGAAGAGCTGCAGCGCGTGCTGGCACTGTGTCGGAGCGAAGGACTGAGGTGGAAGGTCTTCGGGCGCGGATCGAATATTCTGGCGGATGACGATGGTTTTCGCGGGGTGATTATTGTGCTCGAGGGAAAGTTCAAGTACATTGTCAGGCAGGGTCCCGTAACCGAACGACAGACGATCATTCATGCCGGAGCGGCGGTTGGGCTCCCCCGGTTGGCCGATTGGTGCAGCGCTGAAGGGCTGAGCGGCCTGGAGTTTGCTGCCGGCATACCGGGATCGGTAGCCGGTGCGGTGATCATGAACGCCGGGGCCTGGGGCGAAGACATGGCCGGTGTGGTTGCTGCGGTCGAGTTGACCGGCGCTGAGGATACCCTCGTATTGGACGGGCAACAGCTGCGGTTCTCCTATCGCTGCTGTGAGAGCCGGTCCGACTGGCAGGCCGATCGAGTTATCAGCGCGGTGCTGGTCCGACTGAAGCCTGAGAAACAGAAGGTGATCAAAGAACGGATGGGTCAACTCCTGGACAAGCGGCGATCTTCTCAGCCGTCGGGACTCCCCAGTGGTGGCTGCGTCTTTAAAAACCCGCCCGGAATGAGTGCCGGCCGGTTGATCGATGAGGCCGGACTGAAGGGCACCCGGATCGGCGATGCCCGAGTCGATGAGACCCACGGCAACTTCTTCGTCAATTGCGGTGCGGCTCGGGCAGCAGATATCCAGGCACTGATGAAGTTGGTGTGTGAGCGGGTCTATCGGCACAGCGGTGTTCGGCTGGAGCCGGAATTGGAGTTTCTACCGGCGGAGGCAGGTATATGAAGGCGCTCCTGCCAACCCGGATTCGTGAGATGATTCGCCGGTGGCGCGCCCGGAGGCGAATTACCACCGCTTCTCACGCAACCGGGCAGTTCGTTCGGCTGGACAGCCGGGAGCAGCGTCTGAAGAAGAGTCTGCTGAAGAAGCTCAATTCCTATTGGGCGCAGAAAAAAATGGTCGCCCGGGAATCGTATGGATCAGAGCGGCGCGGCGGTGTCAAATGGCGAAGCAGTCTGCTCGTCGTTTGCCTGGTGCTGGTCGCGGTGGTCTTCGTCACCGGCAAGGGGCCGGGCGGTCTTCTCGGACTGTTGGAGTCCATCGACTATTTTCGTCTGGCTGCCATTGACGTTCGCGGCTGTCACGCTGCTTCCGAGCAACGGGTCCGGGCCGCCGCCGGGGTGTCTGTCAATACGAGCCTGATCACTATCGATACCGAGCGAATCGCCTCGGCGGTCGTCGCTGCAGACCGGTGGATCAAGGACGTTACTATCGACCGGTACTGGCCGGATCGGCTGGTCATCAAAGTGAACGAATACCGACCTTATGCCCTGATAACGATAGCAAACCAGGACGGCAATCGGCTTGCTTACCTGGATCGTGACGGCACCCCGTTTTTGCAGACGGATGCCGGTATGGATCTGGACTACCCGGCGGTGACCGGCCTGGAACGGGAAGTGGACGACGAGCGGCGGCGGGAGAGACTGCGCGAGCCTCTGTCCTTCCTGCATCTCGTTGGTGCCAACAATCCCAATCTGCCGGCCCAGTCGGTATCCGAACTCCATGTCGACGAAGAGGAGGGACTGATCGTCTATCTGGTAGAACATCCGTTCCCGATTTTTTTCGGCAGCGGCGAGATCAGGCAGAAGTATATCAGATTACGGCAGGTGCTCGAGGTGTTGTATAAACCGAGGAAGTCGGGGATGGATATCGCCCGAGTCGCCTATATCAGAATGAACTATTTGCAAGACAAGGTCATCGTCGGATACAGAGAGTCTTGATGAGTACGAGTATGGAAGAAATCAGCGAACAGCAGCCGGAGCAGCTTGAAGATTCAGCCGATCGACAGCGCCGGGTCGACCGTGGCGATCTCGTCGTCGGTCTCGATATTGGTACGACCAAAATTTGTTGTGTGGTCGGGGAGGTCTTCGACGACGGGATCGATATCATCGGTGTCGGGACAACGCCGTCACTCGGCATGCGCAAGGGAGTGGTGGTCAATATCGAATCAACCGTCTCTTCGATTCGCAAAGCAGTGAAAATCGCTGAAGATATCGCCGGTTGTGATCTCGAGGCGGTTTATGTTGGGATTGCCGGCAACCATATCAAAGGATTCAACAGTCCGGGCATCCTGGCGATCAACGGCCGGGAGATCAAGCAGGCCGATATCCAGGAGGTCATCAATGGGGCGCGGACCGTCAAGATCTCGGAAAACCAGCAGGTCATTCACGTTCTGCCGCAGGAATACATGGTCGACGACCACACCGGCATTCAGAATCCGCTCGGTATGACCGGTGTCAGGCTCGTAACCAATGTCCATATCGTCACCGCCGATATCGGTGCCGTACACAATCTGGTCACCTGTTGCAATAAAGCGGGCCTGCAGGTGGCCGACCTGGTACTGGAGTCGATCGCTTCGGCCAAGGCGGTGCTGACGCCAGACGAGACGGAACTCGGCGTGGTGCTCATCGATATCGGTGGCGGCACCACCGATATCGCGGTCTTTTACGAGGGCACCATCAGGCATACCTGTGAGCTGGGGCTCGGCGGCCACAACTTGACTAACGACCTGTCGGTCGGGCTGCGTACCCCGTTGGCAGAGGCCGAGCGGCTCAAGGAAGATTACGGCGGCGCCTTGTCCTCGATCATCAAACCCAATCACGTGGTCGATGTTCCGTCGGTCGGCGATCGCGAACCACGACGGGTGACCCAGAAGGTGCTGGTCGATATTATCGAGGCCCGGATGATCGAAATCCTCGAGATGGTTGATCGGGAACTGTCCGTGTCCGGTCAGAAGAATCGAATCAACGCCGGTATCGTGCTGACCGGAGGCACGTCGCTGCTTGCCAACCTTGTCGATCTGGCCGAACAGATTTTCGATTTGCCGGTACGGATCGGTTATCCAACCGGCGTTGGTGGGCGGGTCGATGATATCTACACCCCACGTTGCACGACCGGTGTCGGCTTGGTCATATACGGCCGGGAGCACCAATTATCCGGGTTGAACAGGGAGACGGGCGTGATGGACAAAATGAAAGGGTGGTTTAAAAAAATCATGTGAGGCGAGAATTTTTGTTTCTTCGTGACACGGCGGATGATATAGTTTGTAATTATATGAATTTGCTGATTATCTTTGGTGTAATTACCGGGAATCAGAAGATATTGAAGGGAGATCGGTATGCCGTTCAGAATTGCTGAGACTGAGAGTGTGGCATTGGTAAAAGTGATCGGCGTTGGCGGCGGTGGTGGCAATGCCATCAATACCATGGTGACCAACCGACTGCAGGGTGTGCAGTTCATTGCCGCCAATACCGACAAGCAGGCGCTCGACCAGTCGAAAGCGGACATCTGTCTGCAACTCGGTCCAAGCATTACCAAGGGGCTTGGGGCGGGTGCAGATCCGGAGACCGGAGCGCAGGCGGCGCTGGAATCGATCGAGGACATCAAGCAGGCCCTGAAGGGCAGCGATATGGTCTTCGTCACCGCCGGTCTTGGCGGTGGTACCGGGACCGGGGCGGCGCCGGTGGTGGCCAAGGTCGGCAAGGAATTGGGTGCCCTGACTGTGGCGGTGGTCACCAAACCCTTCAGTTTTGAGGGCAAACATCGCCGGCGTAATGCCGATGAAGGATGGAACGAGCTGCAGAAATATGCCGATACCATCATTACCGTGCCCAACGACCGTCTGCTGAGCCTGATGCAGAAAACCTCGAAGCTTTCCGATATGTTGTCGCTGGCCGATACGGTATTGCTCCAGGCTGTTAAGGGGATTACCGATCTGATCAACGTGCCGGGGCTGATCAATGCCGATTTTGCCGACCTGCGTACGGTGATGAAGGAGGTCGGTCCGGCGATCATGGGCTCCGCTTCGGCTATCGGCGAGAATCGTGCCGCGGAGGCTGCCAAACGTGCCATCGACAACCAATTGCTCGAAGATGTCGGTATCGATGGTGCGCGCGGTCTGCTCATCAACATCTCGGCGACCGAGGAGAGCTTCACCATGGCCGAGTTCATGGAGGCATCCGCGTTGATCCAGGAAAAAGTCGACGAAGACGCCAAGGTGGTGATCGGCGCGCTCTACGACAATTCGCTCGGCGATGAGTTGCACGTGACAGTGATCGCCACCGGGGTCGGCGACGTGCGCCAAAAACAGGAAACCATCGCCCAGGTCGATGATCTGCCGCGCAAGCACCAGCGTGTGGAGAGCGAACAACAGGGCTATAAGCCGGCGCCGGCCAACCGGCCGCAGCGGATCGCGGTGCTGCCCAACTCCAATTTCGATGCGTTTGACAACCTCGGGCCGGGACGCGGTTCCGAACGCGAGGAGCGGCCGCGCACCGACGGCTGGCGTGAGGATTACCTGGAAACGCCGACCTATCTCAGAAAGAAGGCCAATTAAGACCGTCGGCCCGGCATGATTCCTTGAATCGGAGCAAACGCAGGGGACAGCCGAAAGGCGGCGGGACTTCGGCCGGCGACGACGGGACGTGGCTCGACCAGGAAAAGGGCACGTTCCTGAAGAAGTGGACGGGACGTTATCCGGTTGCGCTTATCTACCCGAACAGCTACCGGATCGGCATGTCGAGCCTCGGATTGCAGCTGGTCTACCGGTTGCTCAACGATATCGACCGGATCGTCTGCGAACGCATTTTCCTCCCCGAGACCGGCGAACTGCCACTCTCCATCGAGTCGGGAAGACCACTTGACAATTTCCCGGTCCTGCTTTTTTCAATCAGCTTCGAACACGATTATGTCAATCTGCCGGCCCTGCTGCTGGCTGCCGGTCTAGAACCCCTCGCCGAAAAACGGCCTGAATCTTTTGCACCGGGGGCTCCGCTGGTTGTCTGCGGTGGCGTGGCGACGTTTATGAATCCGGAACCGCTGGCGCCGTTTGTCGACCTGTTCGCACTCGGTGAGGGAGAAGTGTTGATCCCGCAATTGGTCGAGAGTCTCATGCAGTGCGACGGCAGACGGAAGTCGCTGCTGTGGGAGATGAATCGGCATCACCGGGGGTTTTACGCGCCGCGATTCTATCAGCCGGTCTACGACGGGCAGTCGCGCCAGCGGGCACTCGAGTCGCCGCCCGAACTGCCGCCGCGTATCGCCCGGGTCCATGTTGGCACCACCGACGCCGCCGGCCACTCAGAGCTGCTGACCGGGCAGACTGAATTTGCCGACCTGTATTTGACCGAACTTGGTCGCGGTTGTTCACGGGGATGTCGTTTCTGTACCGCCGGCTTCATTTACCG
>JAZBPM010000377.1:0-5655 GCA_036351615.1 Desulfofustis sp. | reverse complement strand
TCGATCACCCAGCCAACCACGATCATTACTCCGGACAATCGCATTGACACACAGGAAGAGATCGCCATCGAGACCCCATACACCATCACCCTCAACGAGGTGACCATCGGCGCTTCGATGGTGCTGCCGGTCGGCCTGGCCGAATTCGGCGTCGGTTTTCTGTTTGGTCAGGGATACCTGCAGCGGCCGGAGGAAATCAAAGAGGTCCTCGTCTGTCCGGAAGGCAAGATCTCGGTCTATGCCGATGTCGAAACCACCGAACCGAAAGAGGTGATCATCACCTCCGGCTGCGGCGGGACGGGGAAAATTCCACGGGAGATGCTTGACGGCTTCATCGAACCGCCATTCGAGTACACCCTTTCTTTCAAAGATATCAAGGCGTTCATCCGCCAAGTACTGCAGGCATCGCCGCTCGGTCAGCAAACGCACTGCGTCCACGGCTGCGGCCTCTGGGCCGACGGCCGATTGCAGGCTTTTTACGAGGATGTCGGCCGGCACAACGCGGTGGACAAAGTCCTCGGTGCTATCCTGCTCGGCATGGCCTCGCCGCGGGCTGCCGTCTACACCACCGGCCGATTGACCTCGGACATGGTCCTCAAATGCGCCCGAATGCGCATTCCCATCGTCATGTCGCGCACGGCGCCGTCCTCGCTCGGACTGGCCATTGCCGCCCGGGCCGGCATGACATTGGCCGCGTATGCCCGGCCGGAACGCCTCAACGTCTTCCATGGCGCCCAGCGGATTGTCGACTGAGACGATCAGCCCGGTGGCTCCGCGCCATGGGCTTCACAGCCCAGTTCGATCAAGCGCTCGAGCAGTGCACCGTAGCTGAAACCAGCCGCTCCGGCCGCCTGGGGCAGCAAGCTGGTCCGGGTCATGCCGGGAATGGTGTTGGTTTCCAGCAAATAGATGGTATTGTCGGCGGCGACGATCATATCGCTGCGGGAATAGCCGGCGAGTTGCAGGACCTGGTGAGCACGTACCCCGTAATGCTGAGCCGTTTGGGTCAGTTCATCGTCAAGTTCGGCGGGACAGATCTCTCGCGAGGCCCCCGGCAGGTATTTGGCGTTATAGTCGAAATATTCGTATTCGGCGCCGGGAATGATCTCGATCACCGGCAACGCCACCGCATCCCGATTACCAAGCACAGAAACGGTGATCTCCCGACCGGCGATGTAGCCCTCAAGCATGACCCGATCATCGTTCTTCAGGGCCCGCTCGACCCCGGTCACCACCTGCTCCCGACTTCGGGCGATAGTCAGGCCGAGACTCGAGCCGTCTCGTACCGGCTTGACGACCAGCGGCAACCCCAGTTCGGCGACGATCTCGTCACAGCGGTCCTGGACCGGGCCGTCGACAACGATCCACGGGGCGACCGGCAGACCGGCCTGCCGGTAGAGTACCTTGGCCAGATTCTTGTCCATGGCCAGCGCGCTGCCGAGAATACCGGAACCCTGGTAAGGAATGCCAAGCAGGTCGAGCATTCCTTGGACCGATCCATCCTCACCGTATTGGCCGTGCAGCAGAATAAAGGCGAAATCGATCTGGCCACGTTCCCGGGCCAGCTGCTCGAGGTCGGAGGCGGGATCATAACGCCTGATCGAAAACCTGCTCGCATCGAGTGCCTCCTCGAACACCCGAGCCCCACTCAGAGACACCTCTCGCTCGCCCGACCGGCCTCCGGCGAGCAGTGCAACACACATTTTTTTCCGATCGGCCACAACATCACCTCTGCTCAGGAATTTCTCAGATGATCCGTCCGCCACCACCCTGTTTGCGCTGGCAACACGATCGTATCTGGAGTATGGTTAGCCGCCACTGCAGCGCAGCAGCAGTTACTGCCGCGAATCAACAAATCCTTGTTTCACCCTAAAACGAAATGACCATGTCCGCAATACCTTCCCCGGTCCTTGCCGAGATTTCCTCGCTGGTCGGCGCAGACCAGCTAACCACCCGACCGGAAGATCTGCACTGCTATAGCTACGACGGCACCGCCGCCCCGCATCTGCCTGCGGCAGTGGTCTTCCCGGAGAATGTCGAACAGGTCGGCAAGATCATGCAGTTGGCCTCACGCTACGGTTTCCCCGTGGTCCCGCGGGGGGCAGGTTCCGGAATGACCGGCGGCGCCGTTGCTCTACGCGGCGGCCTGATCATGGCCATGGCCCGGATGAGCAAGATCATAGAGGTGGACGAGGCCAACCAGATTGCCATCGTCGAGCCTGGCGTGGTTACCGGTGATCTACAACGCACCGTCCGGCGACACGGCCTGTTCTATCCGCCCGATCCGGCCAGTTTGAACTACTGCACCATCGGCGGCAACGCCGCCGAGTGCGCCGGCGGACCGTCGGCAGTCAAGTACGGCGTCACCAAGGACTACATTATCGGTCTCGAGGTGGTTCTGGCCAGCGGCGACATCATCACCACGGGCGCCCGAACAGAAAAAAGTGTTACCGGGTACGATCTGACCAGGTTGTTCATCGGTTCAGAAGGCACCCTGGGGATCATAACCAAACTGGTGCTCCGTCTATTACCGTTGCCGCCGTACAAAGAGACCTTCCTGCTCACCTCGACGTCGCTGAAACGGACCACCGAACTGGTTTCCGAAATACTCAACGCTCACATCAAACCATGCACGTTGGAATATCTCGATCGGACGACCATCAACGTGGTCTCCGATTTTCTCAGTAATCCGCCGCCTGCAGGCACCGAGGCCCTGTTGATCGTTGAAATAGACGGCGAAAAGCCGGTGGTTGCCGAACAGACCCGACGGTTGCGCGAACTGCTCGCCGGCCAGAGCGAATTCACGCTGCGTCAAGCCGGCAACGACAAAGAAATAGAGGAGATCTGGCAGGCCCGCCGGGCCATTTCACCGTCGGTCCTGAAACTGCGCCCTAACAAGATCAGCGAAGACGTTGCGGTGCCGCGCTCCCGGATTCCCGAACTGGTCGCCTTTATCGAACAGCTGTCCCGGGACCTGGATCTGATCATGCTCACCTTCGGTCACGCCGGTGACGGCAATATCCACGTCAACATCATGCTTGATCGCTCCGATCCCGATCAGGCCGAACGCGGCAAACAGGCCAAGGCGGCTCTGTTCCGGCAAGCGATTGCACTGGGCGGCACCTTGTCCGGCGAGCACGGCATCGGCTTTTCCAAGGCTCCGTATCTGCCGTATGAATTCAACGATGCGACCATCGCGCTGATGCAGCGGATCAAAGGGCTGTTCGACCCGAAAAACATTCTCAATCCAGGGAAAATTTTTCCCCCACCGGAGATCTGATCCGGCCGATCCGACAGGAAGCCCGAAAAACAGTTTGACAGAGACGGCACATCGTTTTATATAGAGAGATTGTCGCTGATAAAATGAGCCCGCGCATCGGGCTATTCTCCTATCAGCCACGGAATGAAAAAGACAGCGACCAACCGGTGATTTACCGTCATCGTTCAGCAAACGCCCACGGAGATACACATGATAGAAGTCGATGTTCGAGGTGACCTCGAGTTTGCCATCAGGCAGTTGAAAAAAAAGCTTCAGATTGACGGCATCAAGCGCGAACTAAAACGCCGCGAGTATTATGAGAAGCCGAGCGTCAAAAAGCGACGCAAGCAGGCGGAAGCACGCCGCAAGCTGAGGAAGTTCAATCGCATGAGAAAATCATTGTAGTCCGTTTTCGCTGTCACCGGCCCCGCGCAACGTGCCCGGGGCCGCCTCGGTTGGTCTTCATAGGTTCACCGCAATCATGAAACAGCCGATCCTCTCCGAACAGTCCGCTCCCCTGCTGGAACTCTTCCTGCGCCACCTCACCGCCGAGCGGCGACTTGCCGACAACACCATAACTGCGTACCACAGCGATATCAAAAGCTTTCTCGTTTTTGTGGAACAACGCGGCCAACATCGGCTCGACGACGTCGCGCTCAATGACATCCACGCCTTCCTGCAGGCCTGCCGCAACCGGGCCATTGGTAATCGCAGCAACGCTCGCAGGGTTTCGGCCCTGAACGGTTTTTTCAGCTATCTTACCGCTCACCGGCATACCGCCAACAACCCGTTTGCCACCGTCGACCTGCCGAAAAGCGGAACCTCCCTGCCCAAGGCCCTGTCCCTGGCCGATGTCAACAAACTGCTCACCCCGCCGTCACTGACCAGTCCGCTGCATCTGCGCAACCACACGATGCTGCTGCTACTCTACGCCACCGGCCTCCGCGTCTCGGAGCTGGTCGGCCTGGAACTGAACAGCTGCAATATGAACGGCGGTTTTCTCCGCGTTCGCGGTAAAGGCAACAAGGAGCGGCTGGTGCCGTTCGGCAAACGCACCGCCGAAGCACTCGCATCCTACCTCGATGACGTCCGGCCCCTGATCCTGAAAGGCCGTCGCAGCTCCGCCTTGTTTGTCACCGGTCGAGCCCGGCCGATGAGCCGGGTACGGTTCTGGCAAATTATCGGGGAGATCGCCAGGTCAGCCGGTATTCACAAAACCATTTCGCCGCACATGTTGCGCCATTCGTTCGCCACCCACCTGCTGGCCAACGGCGCCGACCTCCGGGCCGTGCAGATGATGCTCGGCCATGCCGATATTGCAACCACCCAGATCTACACCCAGATCGACCAGAACCGCCTGAAATCGGTTCATCGTTCCTTTCATCCGCGTGGCTGACGAGACGGGATTTGCTTTCGCCGTCCGCAGTCGCTATAGTATCGATTCATTTCAGGACCTTTTAGCAGATCAACCGGATCATTTATACACGCTAAGTTCCGCCGACTCCAGAGTGCTACCGTCGGCCGCGTCCGGACTGATCAACCATAGCGGAGCTTGAAAAATTAGTAATTTCGTTCAAAATCGAGGCGCGCAAGAAAATTTTACCGCAGGCATGGATGATATTCCGAGGATAAAATTTGATTGCGCAACGATGAGATTTGACAAAAGGACAACTTTTCAAGGTTCCCCATAGTCTGTCGGGATCAGCGTCCATGCGCGTTATAACCACCCATACGAACACCGATTTCGACGGCATGGCATCGATGATCGCCGCCCAGAAACTCTACCCGGATGGCGTACTCGTCTTTCCCGGTTCCCAGGAAAAAGCGGTACGCGATTTCATCGCCCAGACCCTGCTTTATCGCTACCAGTTCCTCAAGGCGAAGCAGATCGAGCCAAGCCGAGTCACTTCCCTGGTGGTCGTCGACACCCGGTCATCCCAGCGTCTTGGCTCTCTCGATGCTTGTCTGCAAAACACCGATCTTGAGTTGATCGTTTTCGATCATCACCCAAAAGCAGACGGTGACCTGGTCGGAACCTCCGAGGTGATTCGCGATGTCGGCTCGACCATGACCCTGCTTGCCGAAATCCTGCAGCAACAGGGCATCGAAATCAGCAGCGAAGAGGCAACAATTTTCACACTCGGGATCTATGAAGATACCGGCTCTTTGACCTACACGACCACCACTCCAGACGATCTCCGAGCCGTCGCCTGGCTGCTGGAATGCGGCGCCAAGCTCGACGTTGTGACGCAATTCATCAGCCACGACCTGACCTCACACCAGGTCGGCTATCTCAACGAGCTGATGAAAAATGCCAAGCGGGTGACCATTCAGGATCTGGAAATCGTCATTGCTACGCTGCCGTTGCCCATCTATGTCGACGATTTCTCGTTGAT
>JAZBPM010000376.1:0-2200 GCA_036351615.1 Desulfofustis sp. | reverse complement strand
GTGATGACGCGGCGGCCGCCGTCGTGCAGCCAGCGCGCCAGCAGGCCGGTGGCAACGGTCTTGCCGATCCCGGTATCGATGCCGGAGATCATAATGATCGTGCCGCCTGCGGTGGGCCGATTCTCGTTCATGGTCGTTTCTCAGCAGCAAAAAGATAACTCACATAGCTCAGGCCGACGCCCTGTTCATCACCAAAACGGAGGCGATACTCCCGGCAAAAATGTTCCAGCCGGCGCGGTGTCCAGGTATAGCCGCCAACCCCGCCGACCCCGGTAGCCTGGATATGGCGCAGCACCTCCCGAGGCTCTGAAAACGACAGCCGGTGGCGGAGCACCTCGCCGTGATCTATCCGAAAATGATGGTCCAGCGCGTCCCGTACCTGCCGAAACGTCGGATAGTTCAGGCCGACGCCGGTCAATTCGGTAACCTCGCCGAGCGTCTCCCGGCCGAACATGGAGAAGATCAGCCGACCGCCGGACACCAGCACTCCGGCCATCCTGGCAAAAAACGCATCGAGATCATCGAGCCATTGCAGTGTCGAACTTGAAACCACCAGGTCCAGTTCACCGGGCAGAGCACACTGTTCTATATCTCCAAACCACGGCTGCAGCCGGGCCCGATCGGCCTCGGACAACCGATCGCTGACGGTGTCGAAGAACTGTTCCACCAGGTCGTTGATGAACAGCAGGTCCGGGGTATGCCGGCGGACGATCTCTTCGGTGAGCATACCGGTACAGCAGCCGACCTCAAGAACTCGTCGTAATTTGCCCCGCCCCCGTTCCAGCTGGTACAGCAAGCGCTCGTTGACGGCGCGCTGGATCACCGCCTCGCGGTCGTAACTCTGCCTGCCGCGCAGAAAAGCTCGGGCGACCCGCTCCTTGACGACGCCTCCCCTACCGCTCATCGCCGCCCACCAGATCGAGGATATCGGACCACCGCTGCCAACGGGAGAACGGATAATGACAACCGTCTATTTCAATGACCCGCCGGTCCTGCCAGAAGGCCTGCTGATTCCGGGTCGGGATAATCAGATCGTTGCGGGAGATGATCACGGCATCATAGAAAGTCGGCGTCCCCGCCTCGTCCGACACGATGGATTGCAGTACGGCCAGTTCCCGGCGTTGACCTGTCAGACTGCGCTGCGGCCGGTGCTCATCAAAAAAGGTAAAGACGCCGGGCTCTTTGCACATCCGGCGATAGAATCGCTCCAGGATCGACGACGAGAACTCCGCAAGGGTGGCCGCAAAGATCTCTACCGGGATGCCGAACCGATCATTGACGGGTTGCAGGGTGCCGTTGATCACGATACGCCGGGTAAACAGGTCTCTGTCCCGGCTGAACAGACGCTGGCCGGCCCAGACCCCCATCGACCAGCAGATCAGATAGCAGCAACGATAACGCGCCACCTCCGCCCGTAGCTGATCGATCTCGTCAAGCAGATGATAATCGGACAGAACCACCACATCAAACGGCTCCACAGCCAAACCGCTCAGCGGCCACCGGTCCATCCCCCAGCCGTTGCAGAAGACGATCAGGTCGCGGCCTGCGCCGCGGGCACACCAATCGACAATCATGACGTCCTGCTGCCGGCCAGCCAATCAGCGATCAATTCGGGCAGACGCTCGATCTGCTGCCAGTGCAACTCATCGGTCAGCGACAGGCGAAACCGCGAGGTCCCGTGCGGTACGGTCGGTGGCCGCACCGGCAATACGAGAAAGCCCTGCTCCCGGAGATAGCCGGCACCGGCCACGGTCTGCTCGGCACTGCCGATGATCACCGGTACGATATTGGTGGAGCCGGCGGTCGGCAGTCGCCGCGCCAGCAGCGCGTCCCGAAAACGATCGCTGAGAACTCTCAGCCGGCACCGCTGCTCGATCATCGATGAAATGCGCTGCATGACGAACAGGTTCCAGGAGAGCACCACCGGCGGCAACGCGGTGGTAAAGATCAGCGAGCGGCTGTGGTTGATCATATAGTCACGCAGATCCTCGCTGCAGATCAAAAACGCGCCCACCGAGCCGCACGCCTTTCCGAACGTGCCGACCAACAGATCAACATCGGCCAACACCCCTTCTTCTTCGGCCAGACCGAGCCCCAGCTCGCCGCGGACACCGACACCATGAGCCTCATCGATATAGAGCAGGCAGTCGAACTCGCGCTTGAGCGCCACCAGCCGGGCCAGATCGGCATAGTCGCCGTC
>JAZBPM010000375.1:0-2936 GCA_036351615.1 Desulfofustis sp. | reverse complement strand
CCGAGAACGAGCAGCAACCCCGAGGTCTCACCGATACACCCGGGCCGCCAGCCGAGAAAGAACGAACCATAGACTTCCGAGGGAGTGCCGAAGGCCTCACGGAAAGCGGCCATGCCCTGTTCTTTCATCACCGCCAGCGGTGTGGCAGTCGATACCGCATCAACACCGGAAGCGAGATACGAGAAAATCGCTCCGTCGGTGAGTGGCGGCAGCCAGGCCGACGTCATTGCAACCGGGAACGTGGCCAGCAGGAAAGCTCGACCAAGCAAGGCCGGATTGAAAATGTTGTAGCCGATACCGCCAAGAAGGTGCTTGCCGATAAAAATAGCCATCACCGCGCCAAGAATCGGGATCAGAAACGATACCCCGGGGGGGATGACAAACGCCATCAGCATGCCGGTCAAAGCGGCACTGCCATCGCTGACCGTCACCGGCTTGTTGAGCGCCTTCTGACAAATCGCCTCAACCGCCATGCAACTGATCACTGAAACCGCGGTGATCAGTAAGACCTGGATGCCGAAAACAAAGATCGACAACACGAGCGGCGGCACCAGACAAGCCACCACTGTCCACATGATTTTGCCAACCGACTCGGGACTGCGGACATGGGGAGAAACCGAAACATTCCACATGGCCGCAACAGCCGGCGCCTGGTCGTTCGTCACTTTCGGTTCGATGGCTCTACTCCTTGCAACCTTGGTTAATGAAATGTCCTGCCGGCCCTTTTATGAACGCTTCGCCTTCATCTTGGCCAATCGGACAAACTGTACGAGCGGACGCTTGGCCGGACAGACATAGGCACAGCTACCGCATTCAAAACACTCGAAAACTCCGAATTGTCCGGTATTCTCCGCCCGGTTCGCCTCGACATAGAGACCAATTTCTTTGGGTTCCAACCCCATCGGACAGGCATCCAGGCACCAGCCGCAGCGAATACAAGGAGACAGGGGTGTGGTATCGATTTCCTCTTTGGTCAAAAACAATACCGCGGAGGTCGTCTTGGTTACCGGTATATCCAGCGTCGATACGGCAAACCCCATCATCGGCCCACCGAGGATCACTTTCGCCACCTCGTCATTGATGCCGCCGCAATACTCGACGATATCACTGACTTTGGTGCCGATTTTGACCAGCAGGTTGGCCGGCCGCTTGATTCCCCGGCCGGAGATGGTGACCACTTTTTCGATCAGCGGCTTGCCGAGCGCAACCGCCTCATAGACAGCCCGGGTCGTCGACACGTTATGCACGACGACACCAACGGCGGACGGCAGCGCCATCGCCGGCACCTTCCGTCCGGTGATCGCCTGGATCAGCTGTTTCTCAGATCCCTGGGGATATTTTACCTGCAACGTCGCCACTGAAATGTCGGCATCGTCGCCGCCTGCGGCGCGGACCGCCTCGCTCATTGCGGCGATCGCATCGGGTTTATTGTTCTCGATGCCGATGACACACGTTTTAATGCCGAGTATCTTCAGCAGGATTTTCGCCCCTTCGACAATTTCCTCCGCCTTTTCAACCATGCTCCGGTGATCGGCGGTAATGTAGGGCTCGCATTCGGCGCCATTGAGCAACAAGGTGTCGACCGGAGTATCGGCCGGCGGCTTGAGCTTGACGTGGGTCGGAAACCCGGCCCCACCGATGCCGACGATACCGGCGTCATGTACTTTCTGCAACAATTCCTGGGCCGATAACTGGTGCCACGGATCGGCAGTCCACTGACGCGGCTGCGCATCACGATCGACCGCGAGCGTGATTGACGGTGTGGTTACCCGGATCGGGTGGGCCGCCGTGGCGATCGCCTTGATCGATCCGGCTACCGGGGCATGGAGCGGCACACCGAGTCCCTTGCTCACATCGGCAACGAGATCCCCTTCACCGACTACCGCTTTCTTGGCCACCGTCGGTGTGCACGGGGCACCGATATGCTGGCCGAGAATCAGGTGCAGCTCCGCCGGCAGCGGCATGACCTGAATCGGCAACTGTTCGGTCAGTTCCTTGGACTCCGGCGGATGCACACCGCCTTTGGGAAATGTCAGAGTGGATACCATGATACCTGCACTTTGGGCTGTAAGGGTTATCTATCCGGGTGCGCCTGAACAGCACCATTTCAGGCCGACTATCATCGGGGCAACGATCTCGTTCGCTGTCGTCCTGTCGATCAACGACTTGTTGTCACGAGCATCTTCAGACGATTCCGGCATAATGTTTCATGAACTGGATTCGCTCAAATGCCGACTGATCGGAACCGAAGCTATAGGAAAGCCGCCCGCGAAATTGCTCAATGGTGGTGAAGGAATGATTTTGCATCCAAGTCTCAAGATCGCTGATGATCTTGGTCGCCTGCCCGGCACCATTCCGGTACAAGGCCGACACCGTCTGAACGGTGCGAGCACCGGCTAGAATCAGCTTGACGGCAGCGGCACCATCATGAACACCGGTCGATGCGGCAAAATCAGCCTCGACCATACCCGACAGCAATGCCACCCAACGCAACGGCGTACTTATCTCAGCTGGTTCACTCAACACCCCCGCCGACGTTAACGACAGTGAATCGATATCGATATCGGGCCGATAGTAGCGATTGAACAGCACGAAGCCGCCAACCTTTCCGGTCCAGAAAAGCCGCGACACGAGACTGGCCAGCGACGAAGAATAACTGCTCATCTTCAGCGCGATCGGAATGGCCAGACCGTCGCTGACCTTGTTGACGACGTCAAAGTAAATCTGCTCGTAATCACTGCATGATTTCCGTGGATCGCTGGGCAGCAGGGAGATGTTTATCTCCAGAGCATCGGCACCCGCCTTGGCGATCCTCTTGGCAAAACTGGTCCACTCGGCAGCCGTGACGCAGTTCAGGCTGGCAATCACCGGAATGTCCAACTCCTTCTTGGCATCACTGATCAAATCGAGATAATCGGATACTGCAGAGTCGCGGG
>JAZBPM010000374.1:0-6856 GCA_036351615.1 Desulfofustis sp. | reverse complement strand
TCAATACACACAGACCGCAGCGGATACACTCGCTGCGTATCCGGCCGCCGCGCTGCTTGATGATTTCCTGCGAGCGCGCATAGAGTGCAGCGCCGAGGCTCTTGTCGAGATCGGGGGCCTGATCGATGGTAATGGCCTGGAACTGCTCCGGGCAGGCCGCATAGCAGGCCCCGCAACCGATGCAGCGATCCTGGTCGATGGCTGCGATTTCCTTTTTCTGCCAGCTCACCGCGCCGTGCAGGCAGGCCCGGAAACAGGCGCCGCAGCGCGAGCAGCGTTCGGTGTCGACGGTAAAGGTCCAGGCGGCGATGCCTCCCGCAGTTTTCGGTGCCACACCGGGCAATACCGTCTTGTCTCTGGCCTTGGGTCGTTTTTTCTTCTCGCCGGGGACAGGCGGCTCGGCAAACCAGGAGATTCTCGTTACCGGGCAGGCCAGCTCGCAGAGGCCGCAGCCGGTGCACTTGTCCGTATCGACGTAGCGGGCGTGCTGGGCGATCCGGGCGGTGAAATTGCCGGCCTGGCCGTCAAGGCCGAGCACCTCGCTGTGGGTGAGCAGTTCGATATTGCGGTGCCGTCCAACCTCGACGAGTTTCGGTGAGACGATGCACATTGAGCAATCATTGGTCGGAAAGGTCTTGTCGAGCTGGGCCATCTTGCCGCCGATGGCCGGTGCGCTCTCCACCAGATAGACGCGAAATCCGGCCTCGGCCAGATCAAGCGACGACTGCATCCCGCCGATGCCGCCGCCGATCACCAGCACCGCACCGGTGACCTTCGGAGACTGCTGTTTGTTGACAGATTGGGTCATGCCGCCTCCTCCCGCTGCTCTGCCGCCCGATTGACGACGTTGCTGAGAACCTGGGTCGAAACGAGATGGAGCCGCCCCTGGCTGGCAGGATAGCTGCCATCCAGCGCGGCGACGATCAGTTCGGTGGCGAAGAAGACCGGTAGACCCGGCTGCGTCGCCGAGTGTCGCTGCCGGCTCTCTACATTGGCCTGGCACATCGGGCAATCGGTCACCAGTGCCTGGGCGCCGGCCCGGCGTGCCGCTGCAACGATGTCGCCGACCAGGGCCTCGGCGATATCGGGCCTGGCCATGGTCAGGCTGCCGGAACAGCACTCGGTACGGTGGGACCAGGAGACCGCAGCGGCGCCAAGCGCGCCGACGATGTTGTCCAGCGCCCGCGGCTGCTCGTAATTGCGGGCTTCGGTGATCTTCGGGTGGCGCAGTGACAGACAGCCGTAATAGCAGGCCAGCGATAACCCTTCAAGAGGCAGTCGAACCTGCTCGCCCAGGCTGGCGAGATGCTGCGGCTCGGAGAGCAGCGAACTGATATGGACGATCCGGAATTCCGGGAGATCCGCCGGCACATCCCAATAGCCCGGATCGGCCCTGAGCGCCCGTTCGGCGGCCTTCAGGCGTTGGAAACAGGCGGCGCACGGCACCAGCACGTCATGGCCGAGCTCGGCGGCGAGCAGCAGGTTGCGCAGCGGTAACCGCATGCCGATTTCATGGCTGGTCATATGCGCTGAGGAGGCACCGCAGCAGTTCCAATCCGGAATGTCCACCAGTCCCAGACCGAGTCGGGCACAAACCGCCCGCACCGAACGATCGTAGTCAAGCGCCGTGCCGCTCAGCGAGCAACCGGGATAGTAGGAATAGTTCATCGCTCGTACTCCTTGCCCTGGCCGGAAAAGATTTTCTCGATGCCGGTCTTATCCTTGACTGAATGAGGCCGCAGACTGAGTTTACCTTTGCCAAACATCTGCAGGCCAAGCTTCATGTCGCCGAGCAGATCACCGCTGCGTAGCTTGTAGCCGACGATCAGGCCGACCTCGTAGGCTCGCCCCCAATGCCTGATCGACTGCAGGAACGATCGATGAAAGACCGGCACCCGCGGCTCGGCGGGGACCGTCTTTTTGCGCAGTGCCAGTTCACGCAGCACGTCCATCAGCGCGGCAATCTCGATATCGTTTGGGCACCGGGTGGCACAGGTCTCACAGGCGGCACAGAGCCAGATGGTCTTGCTGGCCAGCAGGTCCTCCTCCCGGCCGTAGGCGGCCAGCCGCACCACTTCCATGGTGGTCAGATCAAAAAAGCCGGTCACCGGGCAGCCGGCCGAACACCGGCCACACTGGAAGCAGGCCTGGACATCGATGCCCCGGTCCTGCAATTTGTCGAGAAACTTATGATGTATCTTCTCCGACGTATCGATGCTCTGGTTCATCTTCATCTCCTGTAACGCTGTCGCAGACAATCGAACATGCGGATCGCCCGGTACCGTTACTACATCGACGGCTGTTCACCACCGGCCGCCGCTTCGTTGTCATCCCCCCTGACCGCCTCGGCCAGGGCCGGGAAGCGCAGGGTAAAGGTGGCGCCCTCGCCCGGCGTGGAAGCCACCCTGATACTGCCCTGGTGCTCTTTGACGATGGCATAAGAGACCGAGAGCCCCAGACCGGTCCCCTCGCCGGTGGTCTTGGTGGTGAAAAACGGCTCGAAAATCTTCTCTTGCAACGCTTCCTCGACCCCCGGCCCGCTGTCGCTAATGAGCACCTCGACCACATCGTCGCCGGCCCGCGTCCGGCTGACGATACGCAGCGAACCATTACCGTCCATGGCCTGGGCTGCGTTGACCAGCAGGTTCATCATCACCTGATGGAGCCGGATATGATTGCCGGCAATCGACGGCAGCGCGTCGGCCAGTTGGCACTGTACCGCGATATTATGGTAGAGCGGCTGGTTTTGTAGGATACCGAGCGTCTTGCGGACGACTTCGTTGAGATTGATCGGCACCATCTCATAACTGGACTGGTGGGAAAACTCGAGCAGATCGGCAACGATCACCTTGCAGCGTTCGGCCTCGTTGATGATCGTATCGAGATCAGCTCCGGCCGGGTGATCCTCGCCGAGTTCTTCTTTGAGCTCCTCCTTGATAAGATTGGCATAGAGCATGATCCCGGACATCGGGTTGTTGATCTCGTGGGCAACACCGGCGGCGAGCCGGCCGAGTCCGGCCATTTTTTCCGACTGCATGAGCATCTTGTGGGTCTGCTCGAGATCCTCCTCGATCTGCAGCATGGCTCGCAGGTCGGTAAATATGCCGAACGTGGCGATTTCTTTGTCCTTGTCGTAAATGATACCGCCGGAAAAACGGACCGGGATCTCATGTCCGTCACGGTGCAGCACGCTCAGTTCATGGTGGAGCAGCTTCCCCCTACCGCCGAGTTCTTCGCTGCGCATCCGCTTGAGGACCTCACGGGCAACGCCGTCGTGATAGAGGCTGGCGACGTGCAGATCGCCGAGATCCTCCTCCCGGTAACCGAGCAGCTGCAGTGCTGCGTTATTAAACAGGATGATACGGCCCTGCAGGTCAGCGGCAATAATCGCATCGACAGAAGAATTAATCAGGTTGTTGAAGAAGGCGTTGCGTCGCCGAAGCTCTCCCTCCAACCGCTTGCGGGCGGTGATGTCGATCAGGTAGAGCAGGTAGTAATCCGGTGAGGCGGGTGGATAGACGAGCACGGCGTCGATGATTTTGAACTCATCGTCACCGGTCCGAATCCTGATCTCCTGTCTGATTCGCGACTCGTCGATCTCGGCCAGATTATCGAAATACTGACCGATCTGGTAGAAAAACCACTGGTTTTCCTCTCCGAGCAGGAGTTCCAGACTGGTGTCGGTCAGTCCTCGGTAGGCCACGCCGAGCAAGCTGTTGGCCGCCGGATTGACATAGCGCGCCTGGTGGTTCAGGTCGATCACCATGACCCCGTTGGGCGTCTCTTCCATGATCTGGTAGAGGTAGAGGTGTGAACCAAGCTCATTGGTTACCTCCGGCAGACTCTTGCGCAATGGCGATCTCTCATCGTCGCTTTTCAGCACCGCCCTTACCGCTCGATAAGATTAAGAAATTCGGGCAACCTGTCCTTCCAGCCCAGCGATACCAGAACCACTGCCTCGCCGAGCGGCTGCAGCTCGCGCAAAAAGTCGGCCGCCACCTGCAGTCCGGCACTCTTCTTGTCCGCCGCCTGCATCATTTTTTTCTGAAATTCCTGGGGAATCGACGGGACACCGGCAAGATTATTGAGATAGCGGATCATCGTCACCGATTTGAGCAGGAGCAGCGACGGATAGAGCCTGATGCCGGTCTGCTCCGCGGCGGGCAAAAAGAGTTCGATGATATTGAGGTCGTAGGTCGGACTGAGAGTCACCGACTGGACCCCTAAGTCTTTGAGTTTCAGCAGGTAGTCGGCAAGCTGACGATTGCGGTTGACGTCGTCGGAGAGTTCGAGGCAGACCCCGATCGTAAAATCGGTCGCCCCATCCAGATCTTCCCCGGACAGGTCTTTACCACCATTGAGACGGGCCGCGCACACCAGCATGGTGTCGAGATCGAGGTCGCCGCTGGTGCGGGCCAGCGGCTGGTCACCCTCCCGCGGATCGTGCACCTGTTTGATAACGATGTCTTTCACTCCGAGCGCGGCGGCACAGAGCAAGTCGGCCTGGAAAGACAACCGATTGCGATCCCTCCCGTTGATTACCATGGCCGGCTCGATTCCCTTGTCACGCAAGGCCAGGCAGGGGGCGAGCGGCGCCATACGCATGATGGCGTGCTCGTTGTCAGTGACCCTGATGCCGTCCACGCGCCCCCTGACGGCCAGGGCGGCATCGAGGAAGGTTTGCAAATTGGTGCCCTTAGGCGGGTCAAGTTCGATGATCAGGCGGGATGGACGGGGGGAACGGCTGGCGGCGGCAGCTTCCATTGAACCTCCTTTCGTCGGCGTGTCGTTGCTCTTGGAAGTCGGTCAAAAACAGCTTCTTTCCGAACACTTGATCAGCCAGGCAACCTGCCGTGCCACCGCCGTGCGGGATCGGCTGATCCCAAGGCGGACAGAACTCGTAAGGACGATATGAGCGTTAAACGGGTGGTATCATCTTCACGGTGGTACGCGCTGAAACGCTAATCAAATGATTTTAATGTATCTTTAAGTCGTCTTTATAGTACTGCCAGAGGCCGCTTCTTGTCAATCATCTATCGCGCACCTTTCATGAATCTTGGAGACGTCCATTATAGTATCGTTTTTATTTATCAAATATGTATTACCCGAGAATGCGACCGGCCCCATTCAACTCTTTCTGCCGGTGGTCTCCGCCATCTGTAAGACCACGGCGCGCCACCATCGCTGCACCAAATCTGCCGGTTCTTGACCCAGGTCAATTGCAATCGATTGTTTTCACCGTATCATTGTACCATCAGGAGCAGGATGCAGCGCACGGCCGAAGTCAATCGCCGGCCGGAAGAAAACCGTTCACCAGTGTATGGAGAGCCGCCATGAAATGCCCCGGCCAGGATATGCAGTATTGGAACCAGGATGCGATATTCGACGTCGATTGCCCGCAATGCGGCCGGTCGGTCGAGTTCTACAAGGATGACACATCCAGGACCTGCAGAAGCTGCGGCCATCGCTTTGTCAATCCAAAAATGGATTTCGGTTGCGCCGCCTATTGCCAGTTTGCCGAGCAATGTATCGGCACCCTGCCTGAAGAATTTATCGGTGCACAGGACAACCTGATGAAAGACAAGGTGGCGGTGGCGATGAAGCGCTTCTACAAAGCCGACTTCAGGCGTATCGGCCGCATGCTCAAGCTCGCCGGCCATGCCGAGAAAATAGGTGCCCGGGAAGGTGCCAATCCGGCGCTGGTGCTCTGCGCCGCTTACCTGGACGGCAGTGGCCTGGAGCGGGCACGGGAGCATCACAACAGCGATGATTCGCGCCTGGTCGCCCGGGAAAGCGCCGAGCTGGCACGCACCGTATTGACCGAGTTGGGCGCCAAGCAGGCGATGATAGAGGACGTCTGTCGACTCCTGGCGCACACCGACCCGATCACCGCCGCCGATTCTGCAGAACTGCGAACCCTGGCCGACGCCCGACTTGTCACCCGGCTGGAAGAAGACGCCCGCACGGGACAGCCTGATGAACATCGTCCGGCCGACGATCTGCTTGACCAGTTGGTCAGCGACGGAGGTCGGCAGGAAGCCCGGGCCATCGCCGGCATGGCGGCCGGTTCTCCCTGAGCCGTCCTGCTCGCTCTTGATTTTCCGCCATGTCCATCAAGTTTCAGCCGAACTGGAGATTGTCCGAAACTTGAAACCGGCGGTAGCTATCTGGTACTATAACGCTATGGATGCGTTTTCATTCCAGCACACTGCAATGAAGGACGAGAAATACGGGGACGCTGCTCATGGAAGATACAAAAATCGTAGCCGCCATCGACGGATCCGACTATTCCGATCTGGTACTCGACAAGACCATTCAGTACGCCACACTGCTTAATGCTTCGGTGCTGCTCGTATACTGTCACAAAAAATTCCCGACGCTGCTCGGTGAACCGCACAGAAACGAACAGATTGCCGAAATCATCAGCGAGGCGGAAGCGTTGGTTAAACCCTACCGGGAACGGTTGGATGATGTGGGCATCACCTACGAATGCCGGCTCATGGAAGAGCCGGCGGCGGCGATGATCGTCGATATCGCCCGCATCGAGGAGTGTGAGTTGATCGTCATGGGTTCACGGGGCCTGGGTAGCCTGGCCGGCCTGATAATCGGCAGCGTAACCAATCAAGTCCTGCAATCGGCTCCCTGTTCGGTCCTGGTGGTCCGCTAAGTACCACCTGTCGTCATCAAAAGTACAAGCAAACAATGCTCGGGCAAACAACATGAACGAACTCACCGACAAGACCGTCGGCTTTATCGGGCTCGGCCTGATGGGCCGGCCAATGTGCCGCAACCTGATGAAAGCCGGTCTCAAACCGTTAGTCTACAACCGTTCCCCGCAGCCGCGGCAGGAGTTGGC
>JAZBPM010000373.1:0-6455 GCA_036351615.1 Desulfofustis sp. | reverse complement strand
GGGCACCGGTACATCGTCGCTGACCGGGATGCTGGTGGTGATGATCGGGGAACCGAGTTCTTCGATGAGTGATCGGCAAATTGCATTCTCCGGAACCCTGATACCGACGGTTTTCTGGCGGGTGGTCATGACCTTGGGAACGAGTTTCGTGCCCGGCAGGACGAACGTGAACGGACCCGGCAGGTTTTTCCTCAGCAGGCGATAGGCTGTATTTGATACGTGAGCATATTCGCTGATGTTTTTCAGATCGGAACACATAAAGGAGAACGGCTTGTGGTGCGGTCTTCGCTTGAGCAATTCGATTCGGCGGATTGCTTTCGGGTTGAAGATGTCACAGCCGATCCCATAACCGGTGTCGGTGGGATAGCAGATAACGGCCCCATGCCTGATCGATTCGACGACTTGTTTGATCATGCGGGGCTGCGGGTTGTGCGGGTTGATTTCGATGATCATGATATGGTGTCGACAGCAATCGTCGTCCGGGTTCTGAAGATTTTCAGAGCGTTATCTCAATGGACTGATGCTCGAACGGGGCGCGGACCCCGGATGGTGACAGTCATGGGCAGAATATAAGTATCGGTTGTTCGCTGCGCAATAATTCTTAACTTTTCAGATGGTTGGCAGGATTTGCCGGCAAAGGAGTGACCTATGTTACCAGATAGTTATGAAATGGCACTAACTTTCGATGATCTTTTGCTCGTGCCGGCAGCATCCGCTGTACTGCCCAACGAAGTATCCCTGGCGACCCGCTTGACTCGAAAGATCAGGCTTAATTGTCCACTGATCAGCGCCGCGATGGATACGGTCACTGAGTCCGCGACGGCGATCACCATGGCCCGCGAGGGCGGGCTTGGCATCATTCACAAGAATATGGGGATCGAAAGTCAGGCGCAGGAGGTAGAACGGGTCAAGAAGTCGGAATCGGGGATGATTACCGATCCGATTGTCGTCCACCAGGACCAGTCGGTGGCCGAGGTTCAGGACATCATGAGCCGCTACAAGATTTCCGGCCTGCCGGTCCTCCATGAAGGCAAGCTGGTCGGAATCGTTACCAACCGCGATCTGCGCTTCGTCTCCGATGCCGATCTCAGAGTTTCCGACGTGATGACCAGCAAGAACCTGGTGACCGCCAAAGCCGGTATCACCCTGGAGCACTCCAAAGCCCTGCTCCATGAGCACCGCATCGAGAAATTGCTGGTCGTCGACGACGATGGCAATCTCAAGGGGTTAATCACTATCAAGGACTTGGAAAAAATAAAGAAATATCCCAACTCGGCCAAGGACGAGTTCGGCCGGCTGATCGTCGGGGCCGCCATCGGCGTCGGACCGAACTGCGAGGCCCATGTCGAAAGGCTGGTAAAGGCCGGCGTCGACGTGGTAGTCCTTGATTCGGCCCACGGCCATTCCAACGGAGTGGTGCGGACGCTGCAGGCGATTCGCGGGGCCTTTCCCGATCTTGAGATCGTTGCCGGCAACATCGCCACCGCCGAGGCGGTTGAAGACCTGATCAAGGCCGGCGCCAGCGCCGTCAAGGTCGGCGTCGGGCCCGGTTCGATCTGTACCACCAGAATCGTTGCCGGCGTCGGGGTCCCGCAGTTCACGGCCCTGAAGCATTGCGTCAAGGTGGCTGCCGCTCACGATATACCGGTGATTGCCGACGGCGGCATCAAGCACTCCGGCGATCTGGCCAAAGCGATCGGCGCCGGGGCGTCGACGGTGATGATCGGCAGCCTGTTCGCCGGAACCGACGAGACACCGGGTGAAACGTTTCTCTACCAGGGGCGCACCTATAAGGGGTATCGGGGGATGGGCTCGCTCGGGGCCATGGCCCGCGGTTCCTCGGACCGTTATTTTCAGGCCGAAGTAGAGGCTGCGGCAAAACTGGTCCCGGAAGGTATAGAGGGTAAAGTGCCGTATCGTGGACCGCTTGCCAGTGTTCTCTATCAATTACTCGGCGGTCTGCGCTCGGGCATGGGCTATGTCGGTGCGGCGACCATTGCGGAGTTGCAGACCAAGGCCCGTTTCGTCCGCATCTCGTCGGCGGGATTGCGCGAATCCCATGTCCATGATGTTATCATTACCAAGGAAGCGCCTAATTATCGGATGGCATGACGACCTGCCGCCGCAGGCAATTAAACGGTTGAGCCTTTTGCAAAACTTAGATTTTCGTTCAAAATCAAGGCATGCGAAAAATTTTCCCGCAGGCATAGATGATATTCCCAGGATAAAATTTTGAGCATAACGCAGAGTTTGGGCGAAAAGATTGTTTTGCAAATGGCTCGGTTAATCACCAGAACAGAGAGGTCTCGCCGGAGATGAGCAGCCATACCGAGATGATCTTGATTCTTGATTTCGGGTCACAGACGACCCAGCTGATCGCCCGAAGAATCAGGGAGCAGAAGGTCTATTGCGAAATTCACCCTTATTCGATTTCCGTCGAGCGGATCAAGGAGCTGCGACCCGCTGGTATCGTCATGTCCGGCGGACCCTGTTCGGTCTATGACAATGATGCCCCCCACTCCGACCCGGCGGTCCTCGATCTCGGTATCCCGCTTCTCGGCATCTGCTATGGCGCTCAGTTGATGATCCTGCAGTGTGGCGGCCGGGTCGAACGAGCCGAAAAACGGGAGTTCGGCAAGGCAGAATTGCAGGTACTGCGGACCGACGGCCTCTTTGCCGGACTGGAAACCGGAGAGGGAGTCCATCATCACCAGGTCTGGATGAGCCATGGCGATCGGGTCGAGGTGGTTCCGGACGGGTTCGAAGCCACCGCAGTTAGCGCTCACTCGCCATTCGCGGCGCTGCGGCATCGCGACAAACCTTTTGTCGCCGTACAATTCCATCCGGAAGTGGCACACACCCTGATCGGCAATGACGTGTTGCGCAATTTCATCTTCGGTTTCTGCGGCTGCCGGCCGGACTGGACCATGCAGTCCTTCATAGAGACCACCGTGGCGGCACTCAGGGAGAAAGTGGGCACGGCCCGGGTCATCTGCGCACTGAGCGGCGGGGTCGATTCCTCGGTCACGGCGGCGATGGTCCACCGGGCCATCGGCGACCAGTTGACCTGTATCTATGTCAACAACGGTCTGATGCGTTCCGGCGAATCGGAGGCGATTCTGCGGTTCTTCAAGGAAACGAGTAAGCTCAATGTGATCGACGTCGATGCCACCGACTTCTTCCTTGGCGAATTGCACGGCGTGGTCGATCCGGAATTGAAACGCAAGAAGATCGGCCTCGGATTCATCAAGATCTTCGAAGAAGAGGCCGGCAAGATCGGTAATGTTTCTTACCTTGCCCAGGGTACCCTGTACCCCGACGTGATCGAGTCGGTATCCTTTCGCGGTGCGGCGCCGATCAAGTCCCATCACAACGTCGGCGGGCTGCCGGAGATCATGAAGCTCGATCTTATCGAACCGCTGCGGGAATTGTTCAAGGACGAGGTCCGGCTGCTCGGGCTCGAACTTGGTCTGCCAGAAGAAGCCATCTACCGGCAGCCATTTCCCGGACCGGGACTCGGCATCCGGATCATGGGCGAGATTACCCGCGAGCGGCTCGACATCCTGCGTCAGGCCGATGTCATCGTGCTTGATGAGATGAAAAAACAGGGCTGGTACCGGCAGGTCTGGCAATCGTTTGCGGTACTGCTGCCGATTCAGACGGTCGGGGTCATGGGTGACGGGCGGACCTACGAGCATGTGGTAGCCATTCGGTGCGTCGATTCCCGAGATGCGATGACGGCCGACTGGTCGAGGCTGCCGTACGATCTGCTCGGCACCATGTCCACCAGGATCATCAACGAGGTCCGCGGCGTCAACCGGGTGGTCTATGATATCTCCTCGAAGCCGCCGTCGACCATTGAGTGGGAATAGCATGCTGAAGACCGGAATCTACGTCGATGCCGAAAACATCAGGCTCAGCGGCGGCTACGGCATGCGCTACGACGTGCTGGTGGAGTTGGCCAACAGCGGCAATTCCGTGCTGCTCCGGGCCAATTCCTACCTGGCCGAAGATCGGAGCCGAACCAAAGAGGACGACGAGTATCGCCAGAAACTCTACCGTTACCACAATATCATCCGTCAGTGCGGGTTCAAGGTCATCAAGAAATACGTCAAACACTTCGTCGACGACGAGGGGATTCTAACGACCAAGGCCAATGCCGATATGGATCTGGCAATCGACGCATTGCTGCAGGCCCGGAACCTGGACCGAATCATCCTGCTCACCGGTGACGGCGATTTTATCCGTTTGGTGCTCGCCTTGCAGAACATGGGCTGCCGGGTCGAGGTGATCGGCTTTAACAACGTTAGCAGCGAACTCAAGGAAACGGCGGACAGTTACCTCTCCGGCTTCCTGGTTCCCGGTCTGCTGCCGATGCCCCCCGATAGCGCCGGCCGACTGCGGGGCATGCCGGTCAACTACAATGCCGACCGCGGATTCGGGTTCCTGCGCTACTATAAATTGAGCGCTGGTGGACTGCGGGCGGAGACGGTGTTTTTTCATTGCTCGAAATCGACGGTGGCCAACGATGCGGTTTTTCTCGACGCCGCCAATATTTTCGAGTTTTCCATCGTCCAGAACCCGGAAAACAACAACCGCACCGAGGCAACCGATATCACCCTGCTGGAAGCGTGACGGCGGGAATGATGCGATCTGCCGCCGCCCGCTGCTTGGTGTCATGACCTCGTCTCTCATTGATCGCGGCCGTCGTGTCGTGTGCGCCTCCTTTCTGTCGCCAACTGCCCGGCCTCCAGAGATTGAACCCCTCGGCGCCGGCAGGATCAACGACACCTTTTTGGTCTCCAGTTCCGGCCATGTCCCGCTCGTTCTGCAGCGAATCAATGGTGCCGTCTTTCCCGATCCGGTCTGCATTGCGGAAAACGTCGCTGCGGTTACGGCCCATCTTGCCGGTCGCCGGCAGCAGAGCGGGGGCGATGAGCGGTTTCCGCGTCTTGTGCCGGCACGGGATGGGAAGAGCTGTGCGATCGACCACGACGGCGCAGTTTGGCGGGTGATCGAGTACGTCTCCGGAGCGGTCAGTTACCCCACGGTCAGATCTGTGGACCAGGCCTTCGAAGTGGGACGAATGCTCGGCCGCTTCCATCTGCTGCTCGACGATTTCGATGCCGCCGTGCTCCGGCCACCGTTACCCGGTTTTCACGATCTGCCCGTTTATTGCCGGGGCTGGGAGCTGGCGGTGGCCGAGCCTCGGCGCTCTGTAAGCGGAGCCGCGCGCGACTGCTGCATCCAGGTGGAGCAGCGACTGGCCGATGCCGACCTGCTCGTTCGGGCATACCAGCGTGGAGAGTTGGTCCAACGCCTGATTCATGGCGACCCGAAATGCGACAACGTCTTGTTCGATCGGAGTACTCTTCAGGCGGTCGCGCTGATCGATCTGGATACTGTTTCGCCCGGCCTGGTGCTCTGGGATCTCGGCGACTGCCTGCGCTCGGTCTGCAACCCGACGGGAGAACGACCGCCTGATCGGCGACCGGTGAGATTTCATCTCGATCTGTGCCGTGCCGTCCTGACCGGCTACCGTGCCGGCGGTGCCGACCTGAGTGCAGTTGAGAGGTCGCTGCTTTTTCAAGGACTACGCCTAATCACCTTTGAGCTCGGGGTCCGTTTTCTGACCGACTACCTGGCCGGTGACCGTTACTTCAAGGTTGACGAGCCGGAAGATAATCTCGACCGGGCCAGGGTCCAATTCGATCTGCTGGCACAGATTGAGCATCAGCAGGCAGGCATCGAGGCACTGGTTGCCGATATCTGGCCCTGAGGTGGCCGGGTTGACGCTTCCGGCCTGACAGCCGCTATCACTGAGGAAAAAAAGAAAGAAAGGATATGCAAAAGACAATGGAGCGCCCCCCTTCACCACTGACAATCGGCCATCGTTCGAGCCAGAGCCGGGCGCGTACCGCCGAACTGGCGACGCGACACGGCGTCATCCAGACGCCGGTGTTCATGCCGGTGGGAACCCAGGCGACCGTTAAGGCGATTACCCCGGAAAACTTGCGGGAGATCGGGGCCCAGATCATCCTCGGTAATACCTACCACCTGTTTGTGCGGCCGGGACATCGGTTGATCGAACGATGCGGTGGCCTGCATCGTTTCATGAACTGGGATCGGGCAATTCTTACCGATTCGGGCGGCTTTCAGATCTTCAGCCTGAAGGAATTGTCCAGAATTACCGAGGAGGGCGCCGCATTTCGCTCGCATCTCGACGGTTCCCGGCTGTTTCTCAGCCCGGAAGATGCGATCGAGGTCCAGGAGGCGCTCGGCTCTGATATCATGATGTGCCTCGATACCTGTATCCCGTATCCGGCCGATCGTACCGAGACCAGTGGTGCCACCGCGTTGACCGGGCGGTGGGCCTGGCGTTGCCGGGAGGCTCGAACCAAGCACGATCACCTGCTTTTCGGCATCGTCCAGGGCGGTATGTATCCCGATCTGCG
>JAZBPM010000372.1:0-3392 GCA_036351615.1 Desulfofustis sp. | reverse complement strand
GTCAGCCGCCTGGACCATCGCGGCGTCCTCGCGAGCCGTCCAGTCCGCCGGTGCCGATGACCAGGTGATGGGAGCTAACGACGAGGCAGCTGCTTGGAGTGGCTGTTGCTCAGAGATCAGCGGTATCCTGGTTGTGCCTACCGATGATTCGCCCTCAGCACCCGTCGATGCTCCCTGGTTCAGTTGATTGATCACCAGCAGCACATCCAAGGCCGTGACAAACGAATCCCCGTTTACGTCCGGATGGGGGCCACTGCTAAATTTGAACACGCCCTGAGCCACATACTTGTCGGGGTGATTGACTGTGTTGACCACCACCAGCGCATCCAGCGGGGTTACAACTCCATCGGCATTGACGTCCGCCGGATCGTCCGAGTTGGTATCCCTTAGCGGACCTGCAGGGTCTCCATTGAAAGGCACGACCGGCGGGTCGAAATTGCCCACGACCGGCAACGCAAAATTATCGCCAAATTGAGCATAAATATCGTCGCCGAACGGGTAGGGCTTGAAGGGCATCTGCAGCACGGTCGGCAGGACCAGTGCCGCGAGATCCGCGGCGCTGACTCCAGCACGATCGAACAGCGTCTCTTCGAAACCGGACGTCATCATATACCATTCGGCCAATTCGACCGGCGTGGCGCCGCTGCGGTCGGGCACCCACAAGCCGATGTCGTCGATGCCGTCGCCGTCAAAGTCCGCTGCAACCGGACGCTCGCGCACTCCGGTAAAGCCGGAAGCGAATCGCACATCCCAGAAGCCGTTGATGTCCGGATCGTAAGAATTCGGATTTAACGGTCCATTGGTACGTACGCTGCTCAGATCGATGTAGAACATGTCATCGACCCACGAGCTCAGATCGTCGATGCCATCTCCATCAAAATCGCCCGCCAGTGGCATACCCGGCATGTTTCCGGCCAAGACCACGTCTCCGGCGTCGGTGATCAGGTTGGCATTGGTATCCAGATACCAGGTGGTGCCTGCCTTGACGCCCACCTGATCGCTATCGGGATCGATATTGATCCCGCCGCGGACCACTCCATCCCAAAAGCGACCGGCTAACGGCAAACCGTCGATGCTCAAGCCGTCCGGCAGATTCAGGTTTGGCACACCGTGATTGTCGGTATCGATCAGCCAGCGGTTGGTGGCACCGAAGCGGCCGTAAGCGGCCAGTTTGTGGAAGCCGTCCGCTTCATTGGCCGGATCGCCCGGATTTGCCGGGTTGACAAAATTGCCTGCAATGATGTGGTCGCTGGCCAACCCGAACATGTAGGTGATATCCCGGTTCGTGAAATCGCCGTTTTGACCATCGGGGTCATGGACGAAGTTGCCATTGGTGTCGACATACACGCTACCCGCCGCCCAGACGCCGATCTCGGCCCGGCTGTCCACCGTGAATCGAGCCACAAAGTTGCCGCCCGGCTGGCCGTCGCCGGATGGAAACTGCGGCGCGCCGTTGGGTTCCACCGCATTCGATTCGCCATCCAACGCGTTGCCGGCCGGATCGACCATGGCGTCCGAGATGGTCAGTGTGAAACGGTCGTCCGGCAGCGGGTCGAAGAACCGCAACTCCACCGTGGCCCTGGCCGGTTGACCGTCTTGCCTGGGGGCATTGACAACAATCACTTGCTCAATGGGGATCACGCCATTGTGATCGCCGACCACCAGGTAGTGGCCCGGCTGCGTGGCGACCATCTCGCTGAGGGCTTCGTACATGAAGTTCGCATCCACATCATCGCGGTGCGGCAGATCCTGCACGTGGATTGTCAAGCTGCGGATCAACGGGGTGGGGCCTTGGAGATCGCCGTTAGCATCCTTCAAATCGAACAGATTGAAGCCCGGATTCCCGGTGATCTCGATCGCATGCTGATCAGCGACGGCGCCGTCGGGATCGTAAAGCTGTGGACCCTGCGTATCGATGAAGATCCGCAGCATCTGCGGTTCGCGCACATTTCCCGCCACATCTTCTGCGGTGACCAGGATTCGCCGGAGCCCGTCCAGGGGCAGCGGGCTGAGGATGCCCAGCAGATTGCGGGCAGTCGAGTCGTTCATGTCCACGACGGACGACAGTTCCCAATAGCCGCCGGGGAACTGGTGATTGCCGTCCAGCGGCACGGCCACCGTCGTGCCGATGAAGATGTCACCGCCATCGACGACACCGTCACCGTTCACGTCGATGTGCGCCTGCACAATGGCGTTGGCTTCGGCGCGGCCCCAGAAAGTCGGTGTCGTGTCGTTGGTGACCCGATCGGCCAAGGTGGTTTGATTGCCCGCGCCAGGCACACCACTGTCGCTGTCGGCGTGCAAGCCGTCGTCGCCCACGCCGGACATGCCGAAGAAAACGGGCGGCGACTGGACATCGACAACCACCGTCAGCAGGAAATCATGACTGATGTTCCCCGCACGATCTTCGACCTCCAGTTTGAAGTTGTGCAGACCATCGGGGAATGGTGTACCACCGGGGTTGTTCAGAGTCTGACTGACCGTCCGGGTCAATTGGCCCAGGGTGGTGAACGTGCCAAACTCAGTCAAAGAATCGTACACCAACACCTCGCCCGCCGCGTTCCCCGGTCGCCAGTACAAGCGATAGATTGCGTCGTGGGGAAGGGGGTTCCCGTTGCCCCCAACCGTGTCGTTGCCGACCATCAAGAACTGCAACAGGTTCTGATTGGTGACCTCATCGGTACTGTTTCGCCCCGTGTCGTTCAACAGATCCAAGTAGGGCGTATTGGGCTCGACCGTGTCAATGACCAGAGGAGGCTCCATCGCCAGGGTAGGATCAGAGAGATTACCCGCTGCGTCCTCGAATTGGGCGGTGATCGCGTATTGGCCATCGCGCAACGGCTCGACCGTCACTTCCCAGATTCCGTCCGGCGTGACAGTTCCCTGGCCCACGATCACTCCATTGGCCAGGATGCGAACCCTGGCGTTCGGTTCGCCGGTTCCTTGAAACGCCGGAGCCTGGATGTTGGTGACGTGGTCATTGTTCAACGTTCCTGAATCACTGGACACCAAGAGATCGGGAACGGTTCCCGTCGGCGGTTGGGTGTCAATGGTCACCCGCAGAGGATGCGTCGACGGTCCTTCATCGTTGATCGTCGGCGTGCCGCTGTCGAAGACCTGCAGCGCGGCACTGACGGAGTACACGCCGTCTGGCAATGCTGCGGCGGGCGTGAAGCTGAACAGACGGCTGCCGCCGACCTGCGCTCCGTAGCCGGTGAAGGTGGCGCCGGTGAGGGCGTGGCTGACGGTCACCAGGATGGCGACGCCAGGGACGTTTCCAGCAGTAGCCTGGGCCGGCGCGAGCAGCGCGATCTCGTCCACCCCGTCGTTATTGGGATCGGTGTACCGGCTCATGTTGGCTTCGACGAAAAACGTCGGTGTGGTGTTCGCGG
>JAZBPM010000371.1:0-4189 GCA_036351615.1 Desulfofustis sp. | reverse complement strand
GAAGTTGTGATCCTATCCGGGAAGAATACGGTGAAATACGATTTCCTGTCCCGCGTGGTCTGGCCGACGATGATCGGTTTTGTGTCGGTCAGTCTGTTCTTGTTTCTCTCTTACATGATCATAGAAGGGTACTCGATCGTGCAGATGATCAAGACCGATCGGGAAGTTACGATCAGCAGAAGCCTGGACACCCCGTCCCGATGATTATCCCCCCATTCCCGTCACGTGTCCGTTTTTGACCGATATGTCGCCGCTGTCGACATACGCGTAGGCACTGTGCTTGTGAATTGACTCGTAGCTTTCGACGCCCACTGAAAACCAGGTGACCAACGGGTTCTCCAGTGTTAATTGGGCGACCTTGCGAACCACGTCCTCAACGAACATCGGATTTCTGAAAGCCGTTTCGGTAACGTATTTTTCGTCCGGACGCTTGAGCAGAGCAAATAGTTCACAGGAAGCACATTGCTCAACCAGGGCGATCAGATCCTCGGCCCAGATCATTTTTTTAAAGCGGGCGCTCAGAGTCACCTCGGCGCGCTGATTGTGAGCACCGACCTCGCTGATTTCACGCGAGCATGGGCAGAGAGTGGTGACCGGCACCTTGACCGTGAGCAGGAATCCGTCGTCGACGCCGACACCGCCGCTGAAAATGCACTGGTATTCCATCAGGCTCCTGGTGCCCGAGACGGGGGCGGTTTTTTCCAGGTAATAGGGAAAACGCATGTCGATTCGAGCGCTTTCAGCGGAAAACGAGGCACAGACATCGGCCAGCAGGCCCGGAAAGTCTTCGACGCTGATCCGTTCGATATGACGATTGAGTACGGCCGTGAACGTTGCAATACAATCCGGCTGGAGAACGGCCGGCAAGCGGACCAGCAGGTTGATGGTAGCGACCGTGTCCTGATGGTTTCCGTCCTTTTGCACGACCGTAATCGGCAGCTTGATATTTTTCACTCCGGCGATCTTGATAGCCATGCGCACCACTATAAACCTTTCCCATCCCGGGGCAATCAAAAACAGCCGCTCTTGATGGTGTTTGTGGTAGCAAAGAGGGCCGGCTTGAGTTCGTTGGTCTCCTCACGCCGTTATTTCTGTTTTTTCATGCGTTATGAGCGGCTTCCGTGTAGACTACAGGATCATTCCCAGGGTACGGCATCTGGGGAGCCTGAAAATTCTGAATTTCGTTCAAGATCGCGGCGCGCATTGAAAATATTACCGCAGGCATTTCGGTATGGCAGAGACTCCGGACAAGGTTCGCATTGATAAGTGGCTCTGGGCAGCGCGCTTTTTCAAGACCAGGAGTCTTGCCACCCAGGCGGTGCAGGGCGGCAAGGTGCATGTCAACGGCCAGCGGGTGCGACCGGCTCGGCCGGTTGCGGTTGACGATCTCGTCGAAATCAACAAAAATGAGGTTGTCTTCACCGTCGTTGTTCAAGCACTTTCAGCAGTGCGACGGCCGGCCTCCGAGGCTCAGCTGCTCTATCAGGAAACCGGGGAGAGCCTGGAAAAACGTGAACAGCAACGAGCGATGCGAAAATTGATCAGGGCGCCCGGCGGTGCTCCGCCGAAGCGACCGGACAAGCGGGATAGAAGAAAGATACGGGCTTTTATCAAGAAAGCGTGAAGCAGTGGATCGTAAGGGGGAATGTATGCAGATCATCAAACGGGCGTTGATCAGCCTGACCGATAAATCCGGAATAGATACGTTTGCCGCCGGCCTTGTCGCCGAAAACATCGAAATTCTTTCCACCGGCGGGACTGCCAAAAAACTCCGGGAGCAGGGCATCGACGTTATCGATGTCTCCGAGTTCACCGGTTTTCCGGAAATGCTCGATGGTCGGGTGAAGACACTGCATCCGAAAGTACACGGCGGTATTTTGCATCAGCGGGCCAATGACGATCACCTCAGGCAATGCCGAGAGCATGGCCTGCTGCCTATCGACCTGGTGGCAGTGAACCTGTACGCCTTTGAGAAAGCGGTGGCCGATCCGTCGTGCAGTCTGGCCGATGCCATCGAGAATATCGATATCGGCGGTCCGACGTTGCTCCGTGCCGCGGCCAAAAACTTTCAGGATGTTACGGTGGTTGTCGATCCAGCCGATTATGAACAGATCCTGACCGAAATCAAGAGCAACGGAAACACCACGCTGGCCACACGGTTTCATCTGGCCCGCAAGGTGTTTGAATTGACATCGCGCTATGATACGGCGATTGCCCGCTGGCTTGGTCAGGTTGACGTTAAGCACGACGACTATTTCAAGGGAGCCTGACCATGATCAATATGGCGGTCTTGCTGTCCGGCAGCGGGCGAACCCTGGATAATTTCCACGAGCGGATAAAGGCTCAAACCCTGGCCGGTAGGATCCGGGTGGTGGTCGCCAATGTTCCCTCGGCGCTCGGCCTGGAAAAAGCGCAGAACTACGGTTATCCAGCCTATGTCGCCAAAGATAGCCGCGAAACCAATGCGATTCTTGCCGATTACCCGGTCGACATCGTCTGCCTGGCCGGTTATCTGAAGCTCTATGAGCCGCCGCCGCCTCTGGCGCGACGAGTTGTCAACATCCATCCGTCCTTGATACCGATGTATTGCGGTACCGGCTTTTACGGCGATCGGGTCCACCGGGCCGTCAAGAGTCGCGGTTGTACGGTCAGCGGCTGCACCGTCCATTTCGCCGACGAACACTACGACGAGGGGCCGATTATCCTGCAAAAATGCGTCACCTTGAATTACGAGGACAGCATCAAGGAGATTGCCGGCAAGGTGTTTGCTGCGGAATGCGAGGCCTTCCCCGAGGCCTTGAACCTGGTGGATCGTTACGGGGTCGACTTTTTTTGGAAGAGGGTACAGAGATGAGCAATTCCTGTCGAGTCATCATGAACAGCGGTGAACTGCACTTGGCGTTGCAGCGTATCTCGCTGCAGATTCTCGAGCGCAACCAGGCCGCGGCCAGTGTCGCCATCGTCGGCATCCATACCAGGGGAGTTTTTCTGGCCGAACGGATCAGAAGCATTATCACCGCCCACTCGACGTTGAAAACCAGTTTCGGCACCCTCGATATCACCCTCTACCGCGATGACTGGAGCCTGATCACCCAGAATCCGGTGGTTAAGATGACCTCGATCGACTTCGACATCGAGGGGATCGAGCTGGTTCTCGTCGACGATGTCATCTATACCGGCCGGACGATCCGCGCCGCGATGGACGCCGTGATCGATTACGGTCGACCGCGGACCATTCAATTGGCCTGCCTGGTTGATCGTGGCGAACGTCAGCTGCCCATCCAACCGGATTATGTCGGGCTGGTCACCACCGTTCGTCCCGATGAACGTATCGAGGTGCAACTCAGCGAGCTGAACGGCGAAGATCAGGTCGTCATCGAGCGCTAGGCTGCCATTATGGAATTGCTCGCCCCGGCCGGTACGAGAGAAAATTTCCTGGTCGCCATAGAGGCCGGTGCCGACGCGGTATATCTCGGCGCGCCACGTCTCAATGCCCGCAACCTTGCCCGCGACATCAGTCTCGACGAAATCGGCGCACTGATTGATTTTGCCCACGACCGCCACCGCAAGGTCTATATCGCCCTGAACAGTCTGGTACGTGAGTCGGACCTGTCCCTGGTTCTGGAGACGCTCGCCGAACTGGAGGCAATCGGGCCGGACGCCTTGATCGTCCAGGATCTCGGACTGATCCAACTGGTACGGCGTTTTTTTCCGTCTTTGCGGCTGCACGCTTCCACCCTGATGAGTACCCATAACCGGGAAGGTATCGCGCTGCTCGCCAGATTGGGGCGCGCCCGGGCGGTCCTTGCCCGGGAGCTGACGCTGGAGGAATTGGCGACTCTGGCGCGCAGCAGCAGCATCGAGCTTGAAGTATTCATTCATGGCGCGATGTGTTTTTCCTATTCCGGACTCTGTCTGTTTTCCTCCTATTTCGGTGGACAGAGCGGACTGCGCGGCAATTGCGTCCAGCCCTGTCGCCGGAAATACAGCGTTGTCGGCGGCAAAGGACGAAGCGGTGGGGCAGGGCGAGGCGGATATTTCTTCTCGATGAACGATCTGGAAGGACTGGTGCTGGTGCCTGAGTTGAAACGAATCGGTATCGCGTCCCTGAAAATCGAGGGGCGGCTTCGTTCGGCGACCTATGTCAACCGGGTCGTTTCCGCCTATCGCCTCGTTATCGATGCGGCCG
>JAZBPM010000370.1:0-3070 GCA_036351615.1 Desulfofustis sp. | reverse complement strand
CGTCTCCAAGCTGGGGCTGGAACGGCCGAACCTGGTGGATGCGATGAAGAGCGACCAGATACAGCTCTTGATCAATACCCCAAGCGGCAGAAAAGGCGCCGCGGACAGCTCGAATATTCGCAGGACGGCGATCAGATATAAAATCCCCTACATCACCACCACCGCGGCGGCCATCGCCGCGGCCAAGGGAATTGCGGCCATTCGCGAAGGCGAGGCGAGGGTGTACCCCCTGCAGAGCTATCATCGGGAGTTGCGTAGCACCCCGCCGGGCTGACGTTCTTTTTCAGTACGGAACCAAGCGCACAGCTGCAAGGGTTTAAAGGGACATCTTTTCAAGAGGTCATCATGGGCGGTCTTTTCGGTATCGTCTCGCAGACGGATTGCGTGGCGGATTTATATTACGGCACCGACTATCATTCCCACCTCGGGACTAAACGCGGCGGTATGGCGGTGCGCAACGCGCACGTATTCCACCGTGCCATCCACAATATCGAAAACAGTTATTTCCGGACGAAGTTTGAAGCGGAACTGGCCAGCTTCCATGGCCGGCAAGGCATCGGGGTGATCAGCGACACCGATCCGCAGCCGCTGATCATCGGCTCCCACCTGGGAACCTTCGGCATCGTTACCGTCGGTCGAATCAACAATCTGGACGAACTTGTCGATCAGGCTTTCGCCCGCAAAGGAAATTTCTCGGGCACCTCGGATGGCATCGCCAACCCGACTGAAATGGTAGCCAAGCTGATCTGCCGCCAGGACAGTTTCGAGGCCGGTATCGAGGCTGCTCAAGAGGCCATCCGGGGCTCGTGTTCGCTGATATTGCTGACCGAGAAGGGGATCTATGCGGCTCGCGATCGGCTCGGACGGACGCCGCTGGTGGTGGGGCGGCGGCCGGGTGCCTTGGCGGTGACGTCGGAGTCCTCCGCGTTTCCCAATCTGGGGTTTGCTGTCGATTATTTCCTGGGCCCCGGCGAGATCCTGCTGTTGACCGCCGACGGCTATGAGCAACGGCGCGCTCCGGGCCCCCGCATGCAGATCTGTTCTTTTCTCTGGGTCTATTACGGGTATCCGGCCTCGGAATATGAGGGCATCAACGTCGAGGAGGTGCGCTATCGCTGCGGTGCGGCGCTGGCCCGTCGCGATGATGTCCAGGCCGATTTTGTCGCCGGCATCCCGGATTCGGGGATCGGCCATGCCCTCGGGTATGCCGGTGAGCGGAAGCTGCCCTACCGGCGCCCGTTCGTCAAATATACTCCGACCTGGCCGCGCAGTTTCATGCCGCAGAACCAGGAGATGCGCGATCTGGTCGCGCGGATGAAACTGATCCCGGTGCGCCGGTTAATCGAGGGGCGCCGCTTGCTGTTTTGCGACGACTCGATCGTGCGCGGCACCCAGCTCCGCGAGAATGTCCAGGTCCTCTTCGATTGCGGCGCCTGCCGGGTGCACATGCGACTGGCCTGCCCGACGCTGATCTTTCCCTGCGAGTTCCTCAATTTCTCCTCTTCCCGCTCGACTCTTGACCTGGCGGGGCGAAAGATCATCCAGAAGCTCGAAGGGGCGGAAGACAGAAACCTTGACGACTATGCGAGGGCCGGATCGGTCAGAAACCTCGAGATGATAGAACACATTCGAGAGCAGCTGCACCTCAGCTCGCTGATCTACCAGCGCCTCGACGATCTGGTCGCCGCCATCGGCCTGCCCCGGGAGCAGCTCTGCACCCATTGCTGGGACGGCAGCAGTTATTTCTGATCGCTGTCGCACCGCCTACCGCTCTCTGCCGAAGGATTCTGCGGCGACGACTGGTCGCAGTTTTTATCCGGTCATTTCCTTTCTGTGCGACACTGCGGTATACTGAGCGAATACGTCGTCCGGATGTCTGGTGGTCGATGTCCTCGTGTACAACCCGGTGAGTTCGATGCACAAGCCTGTTGCCCAACCGTCAGTCAACGCTTTCCTCCCCTCCGGAGGCCGGCGTGCCGGCTGGCTGCACCGACCGGACGCCATATTTTTCCTCATCGGCCTGTTGTGGGTAATTCTGATCCTGGTTTCCCTGGGCTTTGCCTGGCAGCATGTTCGTAATACCTCCTTTTCCCTGGCGGTTGTCGAGGCGCGGGCGAGTTTTGCCAAGGACTTGGTGTATCGGCGTTGGGCGACCATGCATGGCGGCGTTTACGTACCCCCTTCCGACACAACACCACCCAATCCCTACTTGTCGGGAATTGCCAAACGAGATGTGATCACGACCGACGGTGATCGTTTGACACTGGTCAACCCCGCCTACATGACCCGTCAGGTGCATGAACTGGGACAGGAATCTTACGGGATCAAGGGGCATATCACCAGTCTCAACCCCCTAAGGGCTGAAAATGCTGCCGATGCCTGGGAAACCGGAGCGTTGCAGTCTTTTACCGCCGGGGTCAAAGAGGTAAGTTCTCTGGAAGTGATCGATGGCGAGCACGTGGTGCGGTTTATGCGACCGATGATAACCGAGAGCGGCTGCCTGAAGTGCCATGCCGAGCAGGGATATCGGGAAGGCGATATCCGCGGCGGCATCAGCGTTTCAGTCCCCTTTGCGCCGTATCTCGAGATCGAGCAGCGGCAAAAAACCTTCCTCGCGGTGTCCCACGCCCTGATCGGTCTGGTCGGAGCGCTGGTCGTCTGGTTTTCACGGCAGTGGCTGATGCGTTCGCACAACTCGTTGCGGGAAAGCGAGCAGCGCTTGGAGGAATTGATCGAGAGCATCGGGCAAGGGGTCATTCTTCAGGACTCGTCGGAGCGTATCCTGTTGTGGAATCGGACGGCTGCCGTGATATTCGGCCTCGGTTCCGAGGAGGTTGTCGGCCGGCCGGCGGGGGGCCGCGATTGGCATACCATCCATGAGGACGGAACGCCTTACCCTTCCGAGGACCATCCTTCGCTGCATACCCTGCGTACCGGTGAGCCATGTAGCGGTGTTATCATGGGGATCGTCAGGGATAGTCAGGAGACATCCTGGATCGAGATTAACACCCGGCCGTTTTTTGCCAAGGGAGTCTCGAAACCGTATGCGGTCATCATTTCTTTTTCCGAT
>JAZBPM010000369.1:0-4986 GCA_036351615.1 Desulfofustis sp. | reverse complement strand
TACGTAACGCTGCGGGTCAGTGGCTTGATCTGGAAGAATACATCAATGAGCACGAACGTGGCGGAGGAAATCGACTGATCTGTCCGATCTGCCGGCAAGATCTCTGACCCCCGGCTCGCCGCGCGTGCCGCCACGATGGCTCCACCACCGGTGCTCGAGGCAGCCCCAATGATCGGGGAAAAGCCAATGTCCAGCGACGGTGGACGCAGTCCTCTCCGGCAGGACACCCCCCGGCACCTCGGCCGGTCTTCATCAGCCGTTTTGCTCCTGGTAGGGAACGACAAGGGTCGGCATCGGTGCATGCCGGATCACCGATTCTGCAACGGACCCGAGCATCAGGTGAGAAAGCCCCTGACGGCCGTGGGTCGCCATGACGATCAGATCGACGCTGTTGTCACGGGCAAAATCAAGAATCACTGTTTTGGCCGTTCCCGTTGTCACATGAATAGCCGTCTCCACCTCCTCGGGAACATTATCGGCAACCGTCTTGGCCAAAGCCTCTCGGGCCGCATCGACCAACTGTTGCTCATATACAGGCAGGTCGAATGCCGGCAAGGTCGTTCCGGCCAGTCCGATCTCCGCCATCGTCGGCACCCGCTGAACAACCTGCAAGGCGTGAATCTTCGCGCCGAACTGTTGTGCCAGCAGAACTGCCTTGGCCAGTGCCTTCAGGGCGGACTCACTGGCATCGGTCGGCCAGAGAATGGTCTTGATTGTTTCCATAGATACCTCCTTGACTGGATGGAGTAGATGGATACTCGAGAACACGCGCGTTCAACCGGTGCGATCATCCGCCACTGATCGACGGTCTAGTACCGGTACGTATCATTACCGATGCTTGTTACGGTCGGGTGACCGGTCGCTGTCCCGCCATCGGTCGCTCTGTTGCGCAGGTTTCCGTCGAGAAGATTGGCGCTCGGTAGGTACGGATAGCGTATCGTTTTTCTCTTTCACAATGGTTTCAAGATGCTGGAACGTTCTGTCCAACACCGATTCGACTGTTGTATCTTTCATCACGATCCCCCTATTCGGCACTAGATGCAACGAGACAGCAACGGGCAAACCGCTGCTTAGCCACTTCATTACAATTCTTGTGCCAATGAGACTCTTTGGAACCCTTTTGTCTCAACAGCGCTCCTTTCTCTTCGATATTCAAAACAAAACGGGTATGATTGCCGTATCGAACCTTTTCGCTGCCGCTGCCGCTGATACGTGCCATCGGGAGCGAACAGCAACCTGCAGACGACGACCACAGCACCTGACTATCATATCCTCTGAGCAAGACAACCATGGACAATCGGGCTTACCAGATCAGCGAATCCTTCCTCGAAACTCTTTACGAGCGACTGACCGGCTCCACCGAGGCAATCGTTCCCGACGACAATCTGAGCGATGTCTTTTTGCGCGGAAACACCCCTTCCCGGGAGCATCTGGCGGAGATGATCAATGTCGCCCACTGGGCGAGCTACACAACCGAGGAAGGACATCCGGTCATCGTCTCGCTGATCTATCGCGAATTGCCCCGCACCAACGACGCCTTCCATTTCGATATCCCGTTGGATTTTTGCGACAAGACGCTCGGCAAACTCGGACCGGCCCTGACGTCGCCCCATGCCGATATCGCCGTCTGGCCAGATGGCTCGGGGCAACTTAAAATCTGGGGATTTACCAGTATCCCGGACGAAACAACGATCAAATCAGACCTGTGGGTCCAGATTCTCGGGCCGGGTCGGATCCTCATCATGTACAGCGGCCGGGCCGTCGCGGCACTGAGTGCCAATCAGGCGGTTTTTATCGATCCCCGGAGCTTCCTCCACTCGATCATGCCCAAAATCGTTGCCCAGGCACAGGCTACCGACATCACCCTGACCAACCTTTTCCGCTACAACGCCATTCTGAAAATCGCCCAGCAAATGCGCCTGCACGGTCGAGGCGGCACTGTCCTGATCGTGCCTGCCGGCAAAAGCTGGGAAAAATCGATCGCCACACCGGTCAAATACACCGGCGGCACCGATTTCCTCGATGCCGAAGCGATGGTGCCGACTCCATCGCGCACCGAATTGGCCAACGCGGAAAACCTGATCAGAATCGTCAGCGAGATGAACCTGACCCTGAAAAGAGACTGGCTGCATAACTGGCAGCAGGTCCAGCGGCAGTGTTCGCGGATCGCCCGTCTGACCGCAGTGGACGGCGCGCTGGTTATGACCTTCGATCGCTACGTCCATTGTTTCGGCGCCAAGATCAAAGCACTCGATCCGCGCAGCGCCGCCGGCGAGTTAAGCGTCATTGAACCGTTTGAGAACCGGCCGGTGACGAAGAAGTCGTTTTCCGATCTCAGCGGCACCCGCCATCTCTCCGCCGCCCAATTCGCTTTCGATCAGCCGGAAGCACTTGTCGTCGTCGCCTCTCAGGATGGTAACGTGACCTTTTTCACCAAAACCTCGGATGGTAAGGGAATACTCACCGTACAACAGGCGGAAATGGCCTTGCTCCATGAAGGGCTTGGCAGCCTGGCATGGAATCTGTCCTTTTTTTCCGAGATGGGCTGGCTCGACAAAGGCATCGGTAAAAACGAAAAAGGTTACCTGGCCGGAGTGCTCACCTGGATGCGCAACGCTTTTCGTAAAGACGGGTGAGACACCAGGCTGCCGACAATCCATGCCCATTGCCAGACAGACGCAACCACCCGTTCCGATATTTTCAACCCCTTCAGTCGGTCAGGTCCCTAAGTTGTCCACCGTCAAATGATGCCAATGAGAATCATTCATCTATTTGCTTGTGAGGAGTGATGGAACACGGTATGGTTTGGTGAAGTTGGTCACAAATGTGACCAGATCTCGCGAGGACTCCAGCTCGTTCCTCGCACAACGTTTTTCAAGGGAGGGTGTATGAAAAAAGAGATGAAAAAACTGTTGGCCGGCCTCGGCGTCGCGGGTCTGCTCAGCACCGGCGGCATAGGACTGCCCGGTGCCATGGCAGCCGGCAGCGGTTGAGGGGCCAAACCCAGTGCCGGCGGCACTGAAGAAACCAAACCGGCAGCGGGCAGCGGCTGAGGCGGCCAATCCGGTGCCGGGAGCACCGAGGCCGTAACGCCACCCGCAGAAGGAGCGGCTCAAGAAACCCCACCCGCAGCGGGCAGCGGCTGAAGCGGCAGTAAAGACAGCGCCGGGAGCGCTGACGAACAGCCGATCGAAGAGCCGCAGCAAGACAAAACCAAAAAAAGCGGCTGAAGCGGTTAATTAATCGTGCGGTCGCACGACTCCATGCCGAGGTTCGCTGCCCGCACCCGGGAGCGGACCTCGGTTTCGTTTACAGGGAATCTTGATCTTGAACGAAATTTGGAATTTTCCAAGCTTCCCAACAGCCGTGCAGTTCTTCAAAAGATGACAGCCCGGGTGAGCTTCTTCATAGACATCAGCCATGGATCCTGAACTGCATTCCATCTATCCGGTCAGCAGCAACCTGTTGCCACAGGGTTTTGCAGGCTGTCCGGCGGCGACACTGCCGGAGCTGCTCCGGGAGCATCCGGAACTATGCGGTCATGCACCGTTTCTTGCCGACCTTGCGACGATCGAACGGGCGGTCCACCACCTGAACCTCGCCTCGATCGAACCACCGGCCCCGGTGACTGAATTGACGGTTCGCCCGGGGGTTGAGTTGTTCGAGGTCGACTGGACGGCCCTTCCCGAAATGCTCGCCGGCCAAACCACCACCCCCCGGCAGCATCGCTCCCTGGTCCTGATCGTACCGCCGGTTACCGGACGACCGGCGCGGGTGCTGAGTCCGACCGACCACCAGCTGTTGGCTTTGAAAATTGCCGCCGAACAGCTCGACCAGCGGACAGTGGCACGCCAGGGCGGCGTCTCTGTCCAGATGGTCGATCGGTTGGTGGCGGACGCGGTCCAGCACGGATTGCTGCTGGCCCCCACGTCACGCATCACCAGACCACCGTCCTTTTCTACCGAGCCGCCTCGTTTTCCGAATCGACTGCGCGCCGAAGTATTTACCCTGCAATGGCATATCACCCAGGCCTGCGACCTTCATTGCCGCCATTGCTATGATCGCAGCAGCAGGCAGGCGGTAACCGCCGAACAGGGAACCCGCGTCCTCGATCAATTTTCTGCGTTCTGCAAAGACCACCACGTCGATGGACAGGTATCGTTCAGCGGTGGCAATCCCCTGCTACACCCCCGCTTCTTCGAATTCTACGCCGCTGCTGCCGAGCGTGGCCTGATGACCGCGATCCTCGGCAATCCCACCGACCAATCGACCCTGCAGGCTGTCAAAAAGATCCAGGCGCCCGAGTTTTATCAGGTCAGCCTGGAGGGACTGCGGGAGCACAACGACTACATCCGGGGCACCGGTCACTTCGACCGGACACTCGCTTTCCTTGAACTGGCCCGGGAGTTGAATGTCTATACGATGGTCATGCTGACCCTGACCCGGGACAATCTGGACCAGGTATTGCCGCTGGCAGAACAGCTCCGGGGCCGGGTCGACTTGTTTACCTTCAACCGGTTGGCAATGATGGGCGAAGGAGCCGCACTGGCCGTACCACCCATCGAGCGTTACGAATCGTTTCTCGAAAACTATCTCGAGGCGGCGGCGACCAATCCGATCATGAGCACCAAGGACAGCTTGTTCAATATCATCCTGGAGAGGCAGGGACGGCCGGTCCGGGGAGGCTGCGCCGGCTTTGGCTGCGGGGCCGCCTTCAATTTCGTCGCACTGCTGCCCGACGGTGAGATCCACGCCTGCCGCAAGCTTCCGTCGCTGCTCGGCAACCTCTACCAAGACTCATTGGCCGAAATCTACCACAGTCCGTTAGCCGAGCGTTATCGTGAAGGGAGCAGCGCCTGCCGATCATGCCGGCTGCGCCCGGTCTGCCGCGGCTGTCCGGCAGTGGTCTCCGGTCTGGGGCAAGACATTTTCAAGGAGTGCGATCCGTATTGCTTTATCACATCAAGCTCCCCATAAGTGTGGCCG
>JAZBPM010000368.1:0-6460 GCA_036351615.1 Desulfofustis sp. | reverse complement strand
GCGCGATATCGGTATCGCAGATCTGCTGGCCGAGCATGACGCACTGTTTATTGGGACCGGATGCTATCGCCCTATTCGTGGCGGTTTAGCCAACGAGAGTGCGGACGGGGTCCATGAGGCGTTGCCCTACCTGGTCGGCACCATCTGCCATGAACGCGGCTATCCCTACGAACGGGCCCGTTTCGTATCGATGCAAGGCAAACGGGTGCTGGTCCTCGGGGGTGGCGATACGGCGATGGACTGTCTGCGCGCGGCGATTCGGCAGGGAGCGACCAGAGTTCGCTGCGCCTATCGGCGGGACGAGCGCAATATGCCCGGATCGGCGCGGGAAGTGAACAATGCCCGAGACGAGGGGGTCGAATTTCTCTTCAACCTCCAGCCGCTGGCTATCGAGATCGATGGTGACAGACGGGTCGTCGGCGTCCGTGTCGTCCATACCGAGCTGGGGCCTCCGGACGCCAGCGGACGGCGACGGCCGTTACCTCTCGCCGGTTCCGAGCAGCTGCTCGAGGCCGACGCGGTCATTGTCGCCTTCGGCTTTAGCCCCGAGCCGATCCCCTGGCTGGAGAACCTGGATGTGGGTGTTGACGAGCGAGGGCGGATCAAAACCGGCGGCAGGTTTGCCGGGCAGACCGATCACCGTCGGATCTTTGCCGGCGGCGACGTGGTGCGTGGCTCAGACCTCGTGGTCACCGCGATTGCCGAGGGCCGGCAGGCTGCCGCCGGCATTATTGATTATCTCGATCTCTGAACTGTCGCCTGTGTTGACTAGCGGGACGACGGTATCGGGCATGAGTTGAGAAAATCCTTCAGGTGGTTGATTTCCTCGATTCGGCCGAAAACGGTGAGCACGTCCCCGGCCTGCAGGGAATGATTGCCGCGCGGTACTATGGTCTTGCCTTCCCGCCTGATCGATACCAGATTGACATGCTGGGGAAGCGGCAGGTCCTTGACGCTGACGTTGCAGCAGGTATCGTCCTCGTTGAGGACAAATTCGACGAATCCGGTCTCCGTCGAGGAGCGCAGCGTCGTCTGCTGCTCCAGGATCTGGCCACGTTGTTTCCTGACGACGCCGACATCGTAGGCGCGCAGGATGTCGCTGCGGCTGATCGAGCCGACCAGACGCAACGAACCGTCCCGGGAGACAACCGGCAGACGGGCCAGATCCCGCGGCGACATTTTCTGGATGGCGACCCAGATCGGTTCGTCGGGATAGACAGCGATCGGTCCTTCCACGGCGACGTCGGCCACCTTCATCTCGCGCAGGTTGCTACTGCTATCGGACTGGATGCGGTGGATATCCTGCAGGGTGATGATGCCCCATAGTTTCTTTCCTTGCGTTACTACCGGAAAGCCGAGCAGGTTGGTTTCCTGGAACAAGGCCATCAATTCCGGCAGCGGCTGGTCTTTGTCCACGGTCACCACCTGGGTGCGCATCACCTCCTCGACGGTCACCCCCTGCATGATATCCATGTCCCGCCCCTCGTAGAAGCGGATGCCTCGTTTGGCCAGTTTGATCGTGAAGATCGATTCCGGGTGCAGCCAGTGGGCAAAATAACTGGCCGTGATGGTGGCGAACATCATCGGCAAAATCATCAGATAATCGTTGCTCAGTTCGAAAACAGTGAGCATTCCGGTCAGTGGCGCCCGGGCGGTTGCGGCGAACATGGCGGCCATGCCGACCAGCACGTAAGCGCCGGGCTCACCGGATATCTCTGGGAAGAAATGCTTGAAGATGATGCCGAGGCAGCCACCGACCATCGCTCCGATGAACAGTGACGGGCCGAAGACCCCGCCGGGACTGCCCGAACCAAGGGTCAGCGCGGTGGCCAGAGGCTTGAGGAAAACGAGCAGGAGCAGCAGCCAGAAGGGAGTGCCGCCGTGCAGGACCGATTCGATGAAGCGAAAGCCCTGACCGTAGATGTGTGGTTTCAGGCCCGTTTCCGTGCCGACAAAAACCATGAACAGCACGCCGATCAGGCCAAGCAGCACGGCACCCATCGCCGGTTTCAGCATTTGCGGTGCCGGAACTCGGTCGAACAGGTTCTCTGTCTTGCTGAGCATCTTGATGAACATGATGCCGACCAGAGCTGACAGCAGACCGAGGATGAGGTAGAAAAAGACCGACAATGGCGAGCCGAAGGAGTGGATGGGAATAGAGAGGGCCGGCCGGCTGCCGAGAAAATGTCTGCTGACGATGGAGCCGGCGACGGCGGCGACGACCACATTGCCGAATGAACGGACCTGGAGGTTGCCCATCAACACTTCGATGGAGAACACGACACCGGCGATCGGGGTATTGAAGGCCGCGGCAATCCCGGCCGCCGTGCCGCAGCCGAGCAGATTCCTGATACGGTCGTCGGAAAGCCGAAAAAGCTGACCTAAAGCTGAACCGAGCGAGGCGCCGATCTGTACGATCGGTCCCTCGCGACCGGCTGAACCGCCGCTGCCCAGGCAGAGGGCGGAACCGATGATTTTCGTGCCGGCAACCCGCGCCCGGATTCGACCGCCGTGCAGGATCAGGGCCTGCATGACCTCCGGAACGCCGCTGCTTTTCGTTTCACGGGCGAAAATGATCAGCGGGCCGACGAGGAGCGCGCCGCCGATCGGCGCCAGCAGGAAGATGCTCAGACCGAGGCTTGGGAAGAGTTCGGGGATGGTGGTGTAGCAAAAGGTTTCAATGATCTTGATCAACTTGATGAAAATCACCGCAGCCAGGCCGGTGCCGGCGCCGACGATAGCCGAGAGCACCAGCAGCAGCAACCCGACCGGCGGAGGAAAGCGATCGATCAGGCTGCTGAAAAGAGTGCGTGTCTGGGCCATCGGGAATACTCGTGTTGCAGAAAACCGAAACGCTCAGGAACAAAACGCCCGGCGTGCTTCCTGGCGCATGGCCATGTCGATGATTACCAACGCCGCCATCGCCTCAACGATCGGTACGGCGCGCGGCACCACGCAGGGGTCGTGCCGCCCTTTGGCTTCCAGGGTAATGGAGTCGCCCCGGTAGTTCACGGTCTGCTGCGGCTGGGAAATGGTGGCGGGAGGTTTGAACGCGACCCGGAAGTGGATGATTTCGCCATTGGAGATGCCGCCCTGAATACCGCCGGAATGATTGGTCGCCGTACCGAGATGGCCGTCTTTCATAACGAAAGGATCGTTGTGTTCGGAGCCCGTCATTTTTGCGCCGGCGAAACCGGAACCGATTTCGAATCCTTTGGTCGCCGGGATGGCCAGCATTGCCTGAGCGAGTTTGGCTTCAAGCTTTTCGTAGACCGGTTCGCCCAGCCCGGCGGGAACTCCTCTGATGATGCAGGAGACGACGCCGCCGGTGGAATTGCCCGCTTCTTTCAGGGAGACGACCAGAGATCGCATCTGTTCGGCAGCCGCCGGGTCCGGACAGCGCAGGTCGTTTTGGTCGACCTGCTCGCAGGTGATCGTGGCCTGGTCAACCGGACCGGCCTCATAGGGACCGACACCGCTGACCCAGGCGATAATCTCGATCCCGAATTTTTCACGAAGGAGCTTGGCTGCCACGGCACCTGAGGCCACCGTGCCGATGGTCTCCCGGGCGCTGGAACGACCGCCGCCGGAGGACGCCTTGATTCCGTATTTGGCGAGATACGTGTAATCGGCGTGGGAAGGGCGCGGGATGCTCGACATGTCGCCGTAATCGCCGGGCCGTTGATCGAGGTTGTCGACTTTCAGCGCGATCGGGCTGCCCAGGGTAATGCCGTTCTCGGTGCCCGACAGGATCGTCACCAGGTCGCCTTCCTGCCGATCGGTGGTCAGTTTCGATTGTCCCGGTCGCCGCCGGTCGAGTTGGCGTTGAATATCCGCTTCGTTCAGGTGGAGTCCCGGGGGACAACCGTCGATGACCACCCCGACCGCCTTGCAGTGGGATTCGCCAAACGTTGCAATGCGAAATAATGTGCCGAAGTGACTTGACATGGCGGCTCCTGTATTGGGGAGCTTGAAAGATTCAGAATTTCGTTCAAAATCGAGGCGCGCAAGAAAATTTTACCGCAGGCATAGATGATATTCCGTGGATAAAATTTGATTACTCAACGATGAGATTGGACGAAATGGCAATTTTTCAAGGTTCCCTATTGTTTTGAGAGGATCTATCAGATACCGGTTGGTTATACCGATACTGACCCGGTGAGTCAAAAGAAAAAGGGGAAAAGGTTCGTCGTCTTTCCTGGCACCATGAAAAAGCAGCGGAATCTGAAAAGCCGTTGCCGGCCGAGGCTATCTGCGGTTGAATAGACCAGTGAGAGGCTACGACGAACTGCCCTGGCGGTCACAGCTGAGGAATGCCGCTCAGTCTTCTTGAAACCGAACCGATACGCAGGAAACAGGAGGAAGTCATGAAAAAGGTCGTACTGGTAACCTATAACCCGGAAATGATGTGTTTTGCCCACGTTTTGTTGTACGCCATTGATTTTAAAGAAAAAGGATACGATACCAAAGTGGTCATCGAGGGAGGGGCCGTGAAACTTGTGTCCGTCCTCAAAGACGCCGAAGCACCCTTTTATTCTCTCTATGAAAAAGTGAAACAGAACGGTCTGATCGACTGCGTCTGCCGGGCCTGCTCGGCGAAATTGGGCAGCCTCGAGGATGCCGAGGCCCAGGGGCTCAGGGTGCACGGCGATTTGATGGGGCATCCGTCGATCGAGGCGTATCTCAACCAGGGGTATCAGCTTATCACCTTTTAGGTCCCGCACCTGTTCGGCAGCCGGACCGGTCGTTGGCCTCCCAGGCAGGCGCGTGCTTGCATGACGCAGCCTGCCGGCTCTGTGCCCCGATGGGGCGGCGCTATCTGGTCGATGTCCCGGACCAGCCTGTTGCCGATGAGAAGCAGCGGCTGCTACCCGTCCGTCGGCACCCGGCTTTTGCCGGGGTGCCGGGCGTCGGTGGGCAGGGCAAGATGGGGATGTTGTCAGCGATAGTAGAGGCTTGGACTGCCCATGGTCAACAGGGCTTTATAGAGGTTTCGTCTAAATTCCCGGCGATCCCAGATGCCTTGGATGTGGCCGCGTTTCAGAGCGTTGCGGGCCGAATGGTAATCGGGTGGGATATTGATACCGGTAGTCTCCCTGATGACCCGGGGACCGGCAAAACCGATCCGGGATGATCTGATGGCGAACTGGTACGGGCTGCAGCCGAGGAACGAGGCCACCGGCCCGGCGTATGAGTTGTTGTCGTAGACGACGATGTAGAGTCCGCCGCTGTCAATGTATTCACGAATGGCCATGGTGCATTTCGGCATCTGAATGACGCCGAGCGTGCCTTCCTGGATCCTGATGCCACCGGTAGTGTGGACGTAGGCGAGCAGTGGGCGTTTTTTGCGTTGTGCCAGTTTGCAGGCCTGGACGAACTTTTCACCTTCGGTTGAACCGACCGTACCGTTCCTGAATTCGGAATAGAGGACGGTGGCAACGATTTCGATGCCGTCGATGGCGGCGGTAAAGGTCATATTACTGCTCGAACGGCCCGTTTTGTCCTTGGCGCTCTGCAGTCGCTCGGAAAAGCCGGTGTAGCCGAGCGGATTCTGGGCGGTGAGATGAGCATTGAAAAACCGGATCGAGCCGGGATCGAAGATATTTTTCAGGTACCAGCGGTATTCGAGCGGAAAATGGTGTCCGCACGTCTCGCAGACCCCGGCGAACTCCCCGTACAGATCGGGAATCCAGAGATCCTTGCAGCCGTGCCGGGTGGCGTTGGGACAGGTGACGGTTCGATCCTCGTTGGCCAGCGGGCTGGTGTAGGTATCCGTCAGTTCCAGCGGATCGGGACGAGGGCTGCCGTTCTGTCCGTTGCCGGAGTAGGTGATGAGCCGGGCCGGTTTCTTCTGGTTGCGTTCTCTGAGGAAGGCGACAGCGTTGCGCAGCGGTTCCGTGATCCGTTTGAGCATCACCGATCCCTCTCCGGAGACATCGGTGAGGACCTTGCGAACCTGCCGTTTGTGATTTTTGAGAATATCGTAACGCAGCGTGTAGTAGAAATGTTCGGTTGACACCAAGGCCTGGCGAAGCAGTCCCTGCTGCGCTTCCGGCTGGCCGATGAAGCCGTGGGTGGCCATGCCGAGATATTTTTTCGAGCGCTGTCGCAGCAGGCGGGTCACCTCTTCCCGGCTCAGATCCCAGGACAACTCGATATCCAGCTCCTGCTGGCTCTCCTTCCGCACCCGTTTCCGGTGAATTTCCCAGGTGCGAAAAGACTTGAAACTCTTGGTCGACAGGATCACCCGGTCGGTGGCGCTGATCATCTCTGAGCGCAGTTTGGCAAAAAAAGCGAAGTCGTCGCGGCGGGCTCCCAACGGCGGCTCCTGAACGATCCGATCGATAATACCGTGATTGAGATTATCAAGAGCAGTCAGGCGCAGGCGCTCAGCACAGAGTTCGATGAGTTCCCGGGGCGCCTTGTTGCCTTCGCGAACACGCCCTTCGATGGCGGCGGC
>JAZBPM010000367.1:0-12182 GCA_036351615.1 Desulfofustis sp. | reverse complement strand
GACGAGCGCCATCTCAACATTACCGACCTCGACTGTTCCTTGACGCTGCCGCATCTGCCGGAGATCCGTTCGGCACCAAGTCAGCGGTGCACCGCCGCCCGGATCGATATCGGTACCTTGCATTTTGGTGCTGCCGATATCAGCTATCGCCTGGAGGACCCGCGCACTCTCTTTATCGAGAAGAGCCGGGTCGACTGGTGCCGGGGAACCCTGGAATCGGGCAGCGTCCGGCTTTCCACGATCAATCCGGAGATCGATACCGTCCTCTACTCAAGTCGCATCAATTTCGCCGAATTGCTCAACCAGTTCGGCTTCGACCAGACCGAGGGCGACGGTGCCCTCAACGGCAAACTGCCGGTCAAATGGTCTGGCGACCAACTCCACATCGATGACGGTTTTCTGTTTTCGACCCCCGGGGCAGGTGGTATAGTACGATTTACCAACACCGACCTGCTTCGTCAGGGAATCGGCGCCGTGCAACAGGCCGGCTCCCTCGGCTACTCGCTGAAAGCGCTCGAGAACTTCGCCTACAACTGGTCAAGACTGTCGTTCAACAGTTTCGGGGACGAGTTGCTGCTCACCATGGAACTCGATGGCCGGCCGCGCACGCCGTTGCCCTATGCGTTCCAAAACGGGATGTTGGTTGAAGCTGAGCAGGGAAAGCTGGACTACCCGATCAGACTGGATATCAATCTGCGTCTGCCGCTGGCCGAGTTGCTGCGGGTCGGCTACGACGTCAAATCGATCATGGGAAACAAATGATATGAAACGGTGTCATGCCTTCCTGCTGCTGACTGGTGCGGCCTTGTCCGGGTTGCTGCTGTCATGCACCAGACACGAGGTCGAAGTCAAGCCGGTGGAAATCAAACCGATCCACATCACTATCGACGTCAATGTCAAAGTTGACCGGGCCCTCGACGATTTCTTCAGTGATATCGACGAGGTCGCCGAGGACGTCAGCCAATAACCCCATCCGAACCGGAGGTCTTGCATGCGTTGCCGACACTGCACCGCCATCGTTTTCACGTTCCTGATGACCCTGCTCTGGTGTGCCGCACCAGCCACGTCCGCCTCGATCAAAGACCGGATGACAGCGCGGATACCAACGATTATCGCCCTGAAAGACCAAGGTGTGATCGGAGAGAACGCCCAGGGATACCTCGAATATCGCACCGGCAACAAGCCTGATCAGCAGGTGGTTGAGGCGGAAAACAAGGATCGTCGGCTCGTCTATGCCCAAATTGCCAAGAACCAGGGGGTCGACATCGCTCTGGTCGGTCAGCGACGAGCCAAACAGATCGCCGAAAAGGGCAGTCGGGGACACTGGTTCCGCGCCGCCGACGGCACATGGTACCAGAAATAATAACCTTGCCATGTCGTCGTTTTCATCCCCACCTGCCGACCGATTGTATCGTACTGACACCGTACCCGAGGATTTTGCCTTCAGCGACCGGGTCGTCGAAGTCTTCGACGATATGCTCGACCGTTCGGTGCCGTTTTACCAGGAGGTGATCAAGGCTACCGTTCACCTGTTCCGTCGCCACTTGCAGCCGGGGGACACCGTCTGCGATCTCGGCTGCTCCACCGGCACCTCGCTGCTGCAGATGGCCAGGCTTCTCGAAGGACGGGATCTGCATCTGGTAGGCATCGACAGTTCGCCGGCGATGCTGGAAAAGGCCCGGCTTAAAGCGGAAATGTATGGTCGGCAACACACCATCGACTTCTGCCTGGAAGACATCACCCGGATACAGCGCCCCGGGACCGCGGCCTTTGTCGTCAACTATACGCTGCAATTCATCAGGCCGCTGTTGCGGCCGGCCCTGGTTGAGAGGTTGTTTGCCAATCTCCGGCCCGGCGGACTGCTGATCGTCAGTGAAAAGACGATCCTGCCGGACGGTCGCCTGAACCGCAGTTTTATCGACATCTATCACGACCTGAAGCGGGAGCGCGGATATTCCGAGCTGGAGATCGCCCGCAAACGAGAAGCCCTGGAAAATATCCTGATCCCGTTCTCCGTCGAAGAAAATATCGCCCTCTTCGCCAACGCCGGTTTCCAACCGGTGACCCCCTTTTTCCAATGGTTTAACTTTTCCTCCTTCGTCGCCTGTAAACCGGCCTGAGCGGATACCGGCATGGATTATCTCGACCGACTTCCCGCCACCGTTCGGCGTGCCGACATCGAGGCCGTCCTGCGAGACCGGCACCAATGGGCAAGCCAGCAGAAGAAGGGATTTCTCAGATACCGCCGGCCCGCAGAATTTCTCGCCCGTTTCCGGGCCGAAAGCGTAGATTGCAGCGAGGACGCGGTACACATCGGTCATGCCGACGAAGTGTCTGCGCCAATCCGGCAACAGATCAAGGACCAACTCAAGGCCTTCATGCCCTGGCGGAAAGGGCCGTTTTCCGTCTTCGGCATCGAGATCGACGCCGAATGGCGCAGCGAACGCAAGTGGCGCCGAGTCTTGCCCGCCCTACCCGATCTGACCGGCGCGGTGGTTGCCGATATCGGGTGCAACAACGGCTATTACCTGTTTCGCCTGAGTTCCCATCAGCCGCTGCTGGCCCTTGGCTTCGAACCATCGGTCCACCATTATTTCTGTTTCCAGGCCCTCAACAGTATGGCCGGCCGTACCAACCTGGCCGCCGACCTGCTCGGCGTCGAACATATCGGTTTGTTTCCGGAAACCTTTGATCTCATCCTGCTGATGGGGATTATCTATCATCGCTCCTCACCGATCGAGGCCCTCCGCGATATCTACGCCGCCCTGAAGCCCGGCGGTCGCTTGATCGTCGAGTCCCAAGCCATCCCCGGTGACGATCCGATTGCTCTGTTCCCGCAAAAAACCTACGCCAAGGTTCCCGGCACCTATTTCGTGCCGACGGGCTCCTGCCTGGGCAATTGGCTGCGTCGCGCCGGTTTTTCTGCAGTGGAGCTGTTTGACGCACACCCGATGAGTTCGGCCGAGCAGCGGCGCACCGAGTGGATGGTCTTTGAATCGTTTGAGGACTTCATCGATCGAAGCGATCCGTCCAAGACAGTGGAAGGCTACCCCGCCCCATGGCGGGTCTTTCTCAGCGCGGAAAAATGATAACCGCAAAAAAGAACGAGCCTTTTGCAAAACTAAGATTTTCGTTCGAAATCAAGGCATGCGAAAAATTTTCCCGCAGGCATATACATGATATTCCGAGGATAAAATTTTGAGCATAACGCAGAGTTTGGGCGAAAAGATTGTTTTGCAAATGGCTCAGAACGGAAAAAGGTGGTCGATCGCCACCGCACGGTTGCCTTTCTCCACAGCTGTATTATAGAATCGAGACCGATGCACAGCTGATTTGTCAAACATCAACGAGGGTCATCCCATGAATCCGGAAAACTGCACGCTCTACAGCGGCGGCCTGAAAGGCGCCGAAACCGTCTTCGGTGAAACCGCCGAGAAGTTCAAGGTCAATGAAGTCATCTACACCTTTGAGGGCCACAAACTGTCCCGGGACAAAAACACCCGGATCCTGACCGAGGAAGAACTCGAACGGGGCGACATCAGCATGGAACTTGCATCCCGCATGATGCACCGAACCTACTATGAGACAGAGAAGATCCGCAGGGTCCTGCAGACCATCTTCCACATGGTCAACAGCGGCTATCAGGTATTCGTCATCGGCAGCATCCAGGATGACGGTTCGGTAAAAGGCGGGACCGGCTGGGCCGTACAGCTGGCTAAAATTTTCAATCGGCCCCTGCATGTTTTCGATCAACCGAAAGAGAAGTGGTACACCTGGAAAGACGGCTGGCAGGAAGACCAGCCCCATATCAAATACGATACCTTCGTCGGCTCCGGGACCAGATATCTCAGCGACGCGGGCCGTGTCGCTATCGAGAAGCTGTTTGCTGACAGTTTCGCCTAACCGCACCCTCATTTCGGCAACAGGCAGCGTCACCGGCCGAAGCCGAGCGTTGCCTGTCGACCATTCGCCGATCGGCGGCGGCAGGCTCAGCCAAGTTCGAGATGGTTCTGAAAAAACGGACGGAATTCGTCCTGCCGATGGCTGACATAGAGAATCGTGCTGATCTGCCGCGCCGCGATCGTTTCAAGAAAATCAAGCAGCGTGGCGCGGTTGCGATCATCCAGCCCCTGGGTCGGCTCGTCGAGAACCAGCAATTTCGGGAGCTTGATCAAGGCACGGGCAATCAGGATAAGGCGCTGTTCCCCGTAGCCCAACCGCCGGAACGGTGTTTTTTCCCGATCACTCAGACCAATCTCGGCAAGCCATGAACGGGCCTGTCGCCGTTGTTGCGCAGTCGGTTTGTTATAGAGGCCGATTGAATCGAAAAAGCCGGAAACAATCACCTGCAGGACATTGCCCGGCAGGTAATGCTCGCGGTGCAGCGCCGGGCTGACGATACCCATCTCTTTTTTCAACTGCCAGATCGACTCGCCGCTTCCGCGCCGAATGCCGAACAGATACAATTCGTTGGTATAGCAATCGGGATGATCGCCGGTAATCAGGGCCAGCAGGGTTGACTTGCCGGCCCCGTTCGGGCCGCTAACCAAGGTATGCTGGCCGGTTTGAACGGTCAGGTCGAGACCGGAAAAAATGGTTTTCCCACCATAACCGGCATGGCCTCCGACCAGTCTGACCAGCGTTTCCGGCTCTCCGGCCGTATCCTCGCCCGCTCCGGCACCAAGCAATTGTACCCAGCTGCCGGCCGCCTCTGCTGCAGCTATGGCCTGTTCAACGGCGTCTCGTTCTCCCTGCCGCACCATGACGCCCCCTTCGATCACTGCCAGGTGGGTACACCAGGTCGGTATATCGGCCCGGCTGGTGAGTCCGAGCATGATGCCGAATCCCTCCTGGAGCAACTCCGTCATGGTTCGATCGAAGTCCCGGCAGGCCTTCCGGTCCAGGCCGTCGTAAGGATTTTCCACGAGCAGATAGCGGGCGCCGCGACTGATTGCCGACAGCAGCAGCAGCTTTCTGCTCTCCCCGGAACTGAGCTGGCGATACCCTCGATCAAGCACATGATCGAGTCGAAAGAGCCGGATCAACTCATCGGTCCGGGCACCGGGCTGGAGAAACGCGCGAGCCGGTGTGCCGGGGTCGATCTTATCGAGAAATTCCGAATCGTCCCGCCGCAGCTCTTGTTCAAATAATTCCTGCTGACCACGGAAACTGACGACGGCCAGGTTGTCGGGCAGTTTGAACACTTCCGCCGTGAACGATTCCTCGCTGCCGGCGAGCAGAGACACAAATCGATCGATACCGGAGCGGGTACCGCCGAGAACGCACCAGGCTTGTCCAGCTGCCGCATCAAAGCGCTCGACGGTCAATTCATCCAGCACGACCCGGCGCAGCTCAACGCCACCGTTCCGGGCGTCTGTCATTTCTTCTTGGGGGGGTAATCGCTTTATCATGGCCAGTTGCTCTACCACAACGGCCCGCCGAAAACAACTCCGGTCGACAACGTGCCGCTCATTTTTACTTCACCGTTCTTGGCACCGTACAGAGAGAAACGCATTTCCTAAACCGCACTGCCGACTGCCGACGACCAATCGCCATCGCTCAATTCTGATGATGAAAATCGGTAGCCCCAAGCGATTGACTTGATTCTTCTGTCAACTTGATTCTTCTTGACGAAAAGCGCTAATCCGAGTTATATGTTGGCGTTTTATCTTGACGAAACAAAGATCGGCTCACCCCTGCTGCCACCGCCAAGAACGATTTCGAGCCATCGGGTCGATCGGACTGGCGGCAGGCATTTCCCCCTCAGCAGTAGCCGCAATACTGATGCGGTCCTCCGACCGCCCGTGCAGAAGGACGTCCTTATGAAAGCAGTGATCGCCCTGGAAGACGGCACCGTCTTTGAGGGATTATCGTTCACCGGCCATGGCGAAGCGATCGGTGAAATCGTTTTCAATACCTCGATGAGCGGTTACCAGGAAGTGTTGACCGACCCATCATACACCGGTCAGATGGTGGTAATGACCTATCCGCTGATCGGCAACTATGGCGTCAACCCTGATGACATGGAATCGGCTGCGGTGCACCCGAAAGCCTTCCTGGTCAAGGAGTACCATGCAATTCCGTGCAACCACCGGGCCCGCCAGAACCTGGCCGACTTCCTCAAAACTTACGGAGTGCTCGGTGTCGAGGGGTTTGATACCCGGGCGCTGGTTCGGCACATCCGCACCGCCGGCGCCATGAAGGCCATCGTCTCCACCGAGGATACCGATCCCGAATCGCTGGTCGACAAGGCAAAAAACTGGCCGGGCCTTATCGGCCGGGACATGGTGGAGCGAGTCAGTTGCCAAAGCCCCTACGGTTGGTCTAACCACATGCCGGTCCCCGGCACATCCTTCGAGACCGCCCCGGGGCCGGCAGATGCGCTGAAGGTTGTCGCTTTTGATTTCGGCATCAAATACAACCAGCTGAGAATCCTGACCGACAAAGGTTGCCGCGTTCAGGTCGTGCCGGCAACCACCGATAGTGCGACCGTCCTGGCCATGCAGCCGGATGGGATTTTTTTGTCCAACGGTCCCGGCGATCCGGCCGGCGTCGCCGGCGTGGTCGCCACCATCCAAGAGTTGCTCGGCCGTCTACCGATCTTCGGCATCTGTCTTGGTCACCAGATGCTCGGGCTGGCCTATGGCGGATCGACGTACAAACTCAAATTCGGCCATCGCGGCGGCAATCAGCCGGTCAAAGACCTACATACCGGCAAGGTGGAAATCACCTCCCAGAACCATGGATTCTGTGTCGATATCGACACCCTTGATCCGGATCAGGTGGAACTGACCCATATCAATCTCAACGATGGCAGCTGCGAGGGTATGCGCCACAAACGATACCCGGCGTTCTCGGTGCAGTACCACCCGGAACACGCACCCGGTCCGCACGATGCGATGTATTTATTCGATCGCTTCATCGAATTGATGCACAAGCAGCGCCGGCCGCGCTGAAAACCAGCCCTGAAGAATTTCGACAGACACCACGCACCCTTTTCTGAGCGCAACGGATCTTATGCCCAAACGAGACGACATCAAAAAGATACTGATCATCGGTTCCGGCCCGATTATCATCAGCCAGGCCTGTGAATTCGACTACTCCGGCACCCAGGCGGTCAAGGCCCTGAAGGAAGAGGGCTACCAGGTAGTGCTGATCAACTCGAACCCGGCCACCATCATGACCGATCCGGGACTGGCCGACGCCACCTATATCGAACCGATTACCCCGGAGATGGTCGCCCGGGTCATCGAACTCGAACGTCCCGACGCGCTGCTGCCGACGCTTGGCGGCCAGACGGCACTGAACACCGCGATCAAGGTCGCCGAGATGGGCATCCTCGAAACATTTGGTGTGGAGATGCTCGCCGCCGATATCGCGGTCATCAAAAAGGCCGAAGGGCGTGAAGAGTTCCGTGCGGCGATGCGGGCCATCGGACTCAAGGTCCCGGAATCGGCGATCGTTCATACCCTGGAAGAGGCATTGCAGGCCGGCGATGAAATCGGTTTTCCGCTGATCGTCAGGCCGAGCTTCACCCTCGGCGGCACCGGCGGCGGCGTCGCCTACAACCGTCAGGAACTGGAAACCCTGTGCAAGCACGGCCTCGACCTGTCGATGACCAACGAGTTGATGCTCGAACGCAGCCTACTCGGCTGGAAAGAATTCGAACTCGAGGTGATGCGCGACAAAAACGACAACGTCGTCATTATCTGCTCCATCGAAAATATGGACGCGATGGGCGTGCATACCGGCGATTCGATCACCGTCGCCCCGGCCCAGACCCTGACTGATCGTGAATACCAGGATATGCGCGATGCGGCGATTGCCATCATTCGCGAGATCGGTGTCGAGACCGGCGGGTCGAACGTGCAGTTCGCCGTCAATCCGCTGGACGGCGAGTTGATGGTGATCGAGATGAATCCCCGGGTCTCCCGGAGTTCGGCGCTCGCCTCCAAAGCGACCGGTTTCCCGATTGCCAAGATCGCCGCCAAACTGGCGGTCGGCTATACCCTCGACGAAATTCGCAACGATATCACCCGGGAGACCTACGCCTCCTTCGAACCGACCATCGATTATTGCGTGGTCAAGATCCCCCGCTGGACCTTTGAGAAATTCCCCGATGCCGTCGACTGTTTGACCACTTCGATGAAATCGGTCGGCGAGACGATGGCCATCGGCCTAACCTTCAAGGAGGCCTTCCAGAAAGGTATGCGCTCCCTGGAAACCGGGCGCTTCGGTTTCGGCGGTGACGGCAAGGAGATCATGGGTCATCTCGATGACGAGGATCTTCAGAGCGGCCTGCTGGTGGCCAACTCGAGACGGGTGGCATTTATCTACGAGGCACTCAAACGGAAGATGACGGTCAACAAGATCTCCGAGTTGACCGGCATCGATCCCTGGTTCCTGCTCAACCTCAAGCAGATTGTGGCCACCGAGGAAGAGATCAGCGCCCGGGAGTTCCGCGGACTCGACCACGAATTCCTGCGCCGCTGCAAACAGCAGGGTTTTTCCGACCGGCAGCTGGCCTTTCTGACCAAGACCTCGGAAGAAGATATCCGCGACCTGCGCCACCGACTCAGCGTCCTGCCGGTCTACAAGCTGGTCGATACCTGCGGAGCGGAGTTCGAGTCATACACCCCGTACTACTATTCCACCTACGAACAGGAAAACGAGGCCCGGCGTACCGATCGCAAGAAAATCATGATCCTGGGCGGCGGTCCGAATCGCATCGGCCAGGGCATCGAGTTCGACTACTGCTGCGTGCACGCCTCGTTTGCGTTAAAAGAGATCGGCGTCGAATCGATTATGGTCAACTCCAACCCGGAAACTGTGTCTACCGATTACGACACCTCGGACAAACTCTATTTTGAACCGCTGACCCGCGAAGATGTCCTGAACATCATCGAACTGGAACGGCCGGACGGCGTCATTGTGCAATTCGGCGGCCAGACCCCGCTTAACCTGGCAGTGCCACTGGCAGCAACCGGTGTGCCGATCGTAGGAACGCCGCCGGACGCCATCGACCGTGCCGAGGATCGTGAGCGCTTCCAGCAGCTGCTCCGCAAACTGGACCTGAAGCAACCGGAAAACGATACGGTCCTGACCGTCGACGAGGCCCTGCGGGCGGCATCTCAGATCGGTTACCCGGTTGTCGTTCGCCCTTCCTACGTGCTCGGCGGCCGGGCCATGCGCATCGTCTACAACGAAGACGGTATCCGTGACTTCATGCAGACCATTGGCGATACCGCCCAGGATCACCCGATCCTGATCGACCAGTTTCTGCAGGACGCCATCGAAGTGGATGTGGATGCGATCAGCGACGGGCAGACGACGATCATCGGCGGCATCATGGAACATATCGAAGAGGCCGGCATCCACTCCGGCGATTCCGCCTGCGTCCTGCCGCCACACACGCTCTCGGCAGCGATCATCGACGAAATCACGGCCGCCAGCAAGGCGATGGCCGCGGAACTCGGCGTTATCGGGCTGATGAATGTGCAGTTCGCCGTCAAAGACGACACCCTCTATGTCCTCGAGGTCAACCCTCGCGCCTCACGGACCATTCCGTTCGTCAGCAAGGCCACCGGCGTGCCACTGGCCAAACTGGCCACCAAGGTAATGCTCGGCATGACGCTCACCGATCTCGGCCTGACCACCGAGGCTCGGATCGGTCACTGGGCCGTCAAGGAGGCTGTCTTCCCCTTCGATCGCTTCGACGGAGTCGATTCGCTGCTCGGCCCGGAGATGAAATCAACCGGTGAAGTAATGGGCATTGACGACGATCTCGGCATGGCGCTCGGCAAGGCCCAGTTGGCTGCCGGCTCAAGCTTGCCGACCAAGGGCAATGTCTTTATCTCGGTGCGAGACGGCGATAAGATCGCCATTATCCCCATTGCCCGCACTCTCGTCGAGCTCGGGTTTACCATCTACGCCACGAGCGGCACCGCCCTGTTTCTGCAGGAGAGTCGCATCGACTGCCGACAGATCAACAAAATCTCCCAGGGGCGCCCCCATATCCTGGACAAGATCCAGGACCATGATATCGCCTGGATCGTCAACACCTCGCTGGGCCGGCGAACCACCGAAGACAGCTACCGGATCAGGCGCGCCGCCATCGATCTGCACATCCCGTACACAACGACGATCAGCGGCGCCGCAGCGTTTATCAGGGCGCTCAAAGACATGAGAAACAAGCCGATCGGGGTAAAGGCTGTACAAAAATTTGCCTGATGACTAGAATAGGTAACGGAAGGCACTCGACTTTGTCGAAAGATGGTTTAATGTAATGGCGATTGTCACGGCGGCACCGGGGTGCTGCTCCGAATAAAAGAGAACATGAGCGGTGCGACGGAGATCGGTTGATCGTACCGGGAGGTATTTTTGAATACGTTCTATAAAAACCTGAGCATGTGGCTGGTGATCGGCCTGACCATGATCCTGCTCTTCAACCTGTTCAACAAACCACAGAGCAACGTTTCCTCGCTTACCTACAGCGAGTTCATGACCAGGATCGAGAACAAATCGATCAACCGGGTCAGGATCGACGGTGACACCATTTCCGGCACGTTGCAGGACGGCAAACCGTTTCGAACTGTCTTCCCGGCCAATGACGACGAACTCATCCCGCTGTTGCGCGATGCCGGCGTCGACATTTCCGTAAAGGAATCCCAGAAAGACAACTGGTTCATGACCATCTTCGTCTCCTGGTTCCCGATGCTGCTGCTGATCGGCGTCTGGATCTTTTTCATGCGCCAGATGCAGGGCGGCGGCAAGGGCGGCGCCCTGTCTTTCGGCAAGACCCGGGCCCGATTGATGGAGCAAGGCACCAACAAGGTGACGTTTGCCGACGTCGCCGGTATCGACGAGGCGAAAGAGGAGCTTGAGGAGATCATCGATTTTCTCAAGGACCCGCACAAGTTCACTGCGCTCGGCGGGCGGATCCCAAAAGGCGTGCTGCTGGCCGGCCCTCCGGGCACCGGCAAGACTCTGCTCGCCCGGGCGATCGCCGGCGAGGCCGACGTTCCGTTTTTTTCCATCTCCGGTTCAGATTTTGTCGAGATGTTCGTCGGTGTCGGCGCCTCACGAGTCCGCGACCTGTTTATCCAGGGGAAAAAGCATGCCCCCTGCATCATCTTCATCGATGAGATCGATGCCGTCGGCCGTCATCGCGGGGCCGGGCTCGGCGGCGGCCACGACGAGCGGGAACAGACACTGAACCAGCTGCTCGTTGAAATGGACGGTTTCGAGTCGAACGAAGGGGTCATTATCGTGGCCGCAACCAACCGGCCCGACGTTCTTGATCCAGCCCTCCTCCGCCCCGGTCGTTTCGACCGGCAGGTGGTCGTGCCGATCCCCGACGTCGGCGGACGCCAAAAAATACTCGAGATCTATGGTAAAAAAACCAAAATGGCGCCCAATATCGATTACGATATCCTGGCACGGGGCACTCCCGGTTTTTCCGGCGCCGACCTGGAAAACCTGATCAATGAAGCGGCGCTGATGGCCGCCCGTGAAGGTGCCAAGGAGATCACTCTGGTCATTCTAGAGAAAGCCAAGGACAAGATCATGATGGGCGCCGAACGGCGTTCGATGATCATTACCGAGAAGGAAAAAGAGGTCACCGCTTACCACGAGGCAGGGCACGCCCTCGTCGCCTATCTGTTGCCCAATACCGACCCGATCCACAAGGTGACCATCATCCCCCGCGGCCGTGCGCTCGGACTGACCATGCAATTACCGATGGTCGAAAAATATACCCACTCAAAGGCGTTTCTGAAAAACTCGATCTGCATCCTGTTTGGCGGTCGTGTCGCGGAAAAACTCGTCTTTGATGAGATCACCACCGGCGCCGGCAATGATCTTGAGCGCGCCACTCAACTGGCCCGCAAGATGGTCTGCGAATGGGGCATGAGTGAAGAATTGGGCCCGCTGACCTACGGCAAGAAGGAAGAACAGATCTTTCTCGGCAGGGAGATCGCCCAGCACCGAGATTTCAGTGAAGAAACAGCCCGGCAGATCGATAGCGCCGTAAAAGAGATCATCCTGGAAGCAATCGACAAGGTGACTTCTCTGCTGGAAAGCCACCGTGATGTCCTGGAGCGGATGGCCAGCGAACTCCTCGAGAAGGAGACCATCGTCCTCGAGGATATCAAGCGAATCCTTGCCGAGTTGCGCCCTGACGT
>JAZBPM010000366.1:0-4235 GCA_036351615.1 Desulfofustis sp. | reverse complement strand
GCTCACGCGTAGCCGATCATGTCCCCGAAGGTTGAGATATCGATACCATAGAGCATCGCCGCCATTCGCCACTTCTCTTCATCGGCAACATCGAAGATGATATGGTCATCAGCGGGCAGGGTCAGCCAGCCGTCGGCCAGCAGTTCCCCCTCCAGCTGCCCCGGCCCCCAACCGGCATAACCAAGCAAAAACAGGTACTTGTCCGGCCCTCTACCGAAGGCGATATCTTCAAGGATCTTCGTCTCTCGCGACAGCGAAATGGTCGGTGAAATCTCCAGCCGATGCTCCGCCTGATAGTCGGATAGATAGAGGATAAAGGCCGACTCCAGTTCGACGGGGCCGCCGATATGCACCGGCGGTAATTCTTCATCCGGAACCGGCAGGTTGGCGGTGCGCAAAATCTCGCTGAGGCTGAAAAACGGGTTCGGCTTGTTGACGGCAACCCCCATGGCCCCCTCGTGACTATGTGCACAGATGAAAATCACCTGCTCTTCGAACCGGGGATCGGGCATCTTCGGCGTCGAAATCAGGAATGAACCCGTTAGTGTATCGATGACAGGCGTTTTCTCGGCAACCATGTTGGCACCCCTGCAGAAACGTGATCTGACGTGATCTTTCTGCTTTAAGCGTATCAAATAGAGACTGCAACCGTCAAGAGGGACGCTGCGGGGAACGCAGCGTACGTGTGGTTCTCCATGGTAGTCTGGCGTATTCTCGATAGAAAAAACCTCTTTTGTCCATGACATTTTCGCTGCTATACCCTACTATTTGATTGGAGGCCCCTCCAGGCTGTGCAAAATTCTTCCATCATTGCCGGTACTGATCGGCCTGAATCTTTTTTTCTACCACGTGGTTTCTATGAATGACCTGCAAGCTGCAATCCTCGCCGCCGATTACTACGACCCGTTCCACTTCCTCGGCGTCCACGACCACCCGGACAGAACCGACTGGGTTATCTTTCGCTGCCTGCACCCCCATGCCGAGACGGTCGAACTGATCTGCGGTGACAACGAATATCCTCTGGAACGATCCCATCCGGACGGGCTCTTCAGCATCAGCCTGTCTCGATCCGATCTGGCTTTTCCCGATCTCGATCCGTTTGACTATCGCTATCGGGTTACCTATCGCTCCGGAGTCCAGCACCTGATCAACGATCCCTATCGCTTCCCGCCGCTCCTTGCCGATCAGGATCGATACCTGTTCAACTTTGGCACCAACTACTCACTCTATAACCTGATGGGTGCCCAACTCGGCCTGCACCACCGGGTCAGCGGTACCCTTTTTCGCGTCTGGGCCCCCAATGCCCGAGCCGTTTCCGTTATCGGTCATTTTAACGGCTGGGACAACCGGGTTCACCAGATGCGGGTCCTTGGCAGTTCCGGCATCTGGGAGCTTTTTATTCCGGGAGTCGTTGAAGACGAGTTGTATCGCTTTTCCATCAGGGCCGCAGACGGAACGATTCGTGAAAAATCAGACCCCTACCAATTCTTCGGCGAGTTGCGACCGAAAACCGCCTCAGTCGTCCGTGATCTTAACCGTTATTCCTGGAACGACCAGGCTTGGCTGGAGGGAAAACGGTCCAACCAACCTTATAACCGGCCGGTCGCCATATATGAAGTGCATCCCGGATCATGGCGCCGCGACCCCGATCAACCCGAGCGTTTCCTGACCTTTCGCGAACTTGCCGACCAGCTCATTCCTTACGTGAAAGACCTCGGGTACACCCATATCGAGTTGATGCCGGTCATGGAACACCCGTTGGACGAATCCTGGGGATATCAGGTCACCGGGCCGTTCAGCCTGACCAGTCGCTACGGAGTGCCGGACGACTTCATGTACTTTGTCGATCAATGTCATCAAAACGACATCGGCGTCATTCTCGACTGGGTGCCGGCCCATTTCCCAAAAGACGACCACAGCCTGGCCCGCTTTGACGGCACCTCCCTCTACGAGCATGAGGATCCGCGCAAGGGCGCCCACCCGGAATGGGGGACGATGATCTACAACTACGGGCGCCGCGAGGTCAGCAATTTTCTGATTGCCAACGCCCTATTCTGGCTTGATCGCTATCATATCGACGGGCTGCGCGTCGATGCCGTCGCCTCGATGCTCTATCTCGACTATTCCCGGAAAGATGGGGAGTGGATGCCCAATTGCTATGGCGGCAGGGAGAATCTCGAGGCCATCGAGTTTATTCGACACATGAACTCGATCATCTATGATCGCTTTCCCAACACCCTGATGATCGCCGAGGAATCGACCAGTTTCTACGGCGTATCAAAACCGGCAGACCAAGGCGGGCTCGGTTTCGGCTTCAAGTGGAATATGGGGTGGATGAACGACATCCTCAGCTATTTCAGCAAAGATCCGCTCTATCGAAAATTCCATCACAACGCACTGACGTTTTCCCTGATGTACGCCTTTTCGGAACAGTATGTGCTGCCGCTGTCGCATGACGAGGTGGTGCACGGTAAACGTTCCCTACTGGAAAAGATGCCGGGTGACCGCTGGCAGAAATTTGCCAATCTGAGATTACTGCTGCTGAGCATGTATCTTCACCCCGGCAAGAAGCTGCTCTTCATGGGCGGCGAATTCGGGCAGATCTCCGAATGGTATTGCAAGCGCAGTCTGGACTGGCATCTGGCGGAACAGGACGGCGATCATCGCTCGCTGATCGATTTCGTCCGCGACCTCAATCATTTCTACCGAGACAATCCGTCGCTCTGGCAACTCGACCACGATTACCGCGGTTTCAACTGGATCGACCTGGAAGATCAGGACAATTCGATCATCTCCTTTGCCCGGCTGGCCGAAGATGGGCAGGATCATCTCGTCTGTCTGCTCAACTTCACGCCGCAGACCATCTCCGGCTACCGACTCGGCCTGCCGACGGGAAACGACTACCGGGCAGTTTTCTGCTCAGACAGCGTCAACTTCGGCGGCAGCTCGATCTGTCCGGAACAGCCATTTACCGCTTACCCGGAGCCGCATGCCCGCGCCGACTATCACACGCTGATCACCGTTCCACCGTTGGCCGGCGTCGTGTTGAAACCATGCCAGGGAGCGTAACAGTATGACTTCGCCACCGTGTCATTCACCGCTGGCCTCGGACAAATTGAAAAAAGCCGTCCGAGCCTTTTCCGATCTGCTGGAACAATATCCGGAGAAATCGAGACATGACCTGCTTCAGCAGGTCGAACTGAACTTCGACCTGTCACCCCTGGAGTGCGAATTTCTCAACAAGTGCCTCAACCAGGAAACTGAGCCGTGAACCGGCGGGAAGGCGCATTGAAACGTCTTCATAATGATACGTTCCGGGGCATCGTCACCTACTACCCGGACGCGGAGGGATTATGGACGCATACCAACAGGTGATTGCGACAATCGCACTGACCATGGGGGCCGCCTGGGCCAGTGGCATCAATCTTTACGCAACGATCGGCGTACTCGGCCTGCTCGGCAGCAGCGGCAATATTGTCTTGCCTGAGACCTTGGCGGTCCTGCAGAATCCGCTGGTGATCGGCGCCGCGATGCTGATGTATTTCGTTGAATTCTTTGCCGACAAGACACCGGGCGTCGACACCGGCTGGGACACCATTCACACCTTTATCCGTATCCCCGCCGGCGTTATGCTTGCCGCCGGCGCCGTCGGCGAAGTCAATCCGGCTATCGTCGTCGCAGCCGGCATTCTCGGCGGCACCATAAGCGCCACCAGCCATACGATCAAGGCCGGCTCACGGGTATTGATCAACACCTCCCCGGAGCCCTTCACCAATTGGGCAGCCTCCATCGCGGAAGATATCGGCGTCATCGGTGGACTGTTTGTCGCCCTTCACTATCCGGCGCTGTTTCTCGTGCTGCTCGTGCTCTTCATTATTCTGTCGATCTGGCTGATCCCCAAGCTCTGGCGTGGTATCTGCCTGATCTTTGCAAAAATCAAAACCTTGTTTTCCACCACTCCGCCCGTCACCGAACACCCCCCGTCGCCACCCCCATCGCCGCCCGATCTGCCGACTCGCTAACAAGGCAGATCGATGACGGCCGTGGTCCCTTGTCCCACCGTACTGTCCAGGGTGAGCCTGCCGCGGTGATCGTCGATGATTTTCCTGGATAGTGCCAGCCCGAGACCGGTTCCTTCCGGCTTGGTAGTGACATAGGGATCGAAGACGGTTTCAAGCAACTCGGGAGCAATGCCCGGACCGTCATCGATAATGCTTATTTTCAGCCTGTCCCCT
>JAZBPM010000365.1:0-2059 GCA_036351615.1 Desulfofustis sp. | reverse complement strand
GCAAGAAAATTTTACCGCAGGCATAGATGATATTCCGAGGATAAAATTTGATTGCGCAACGATGAGATTGGACGAAATGACAATTTTCCAAGGTTCCCTATAGTCAATGGAAGGGTGCCTTACCCTTATTAAGAGCAGGCATCCTGACGAAAGTCAAGGTGGGATCAAAGATCTCGTTACACCGGATACCGTTAAAGCCTGTCTGCCGAGTGACGTCGGAAGGGTGGCGGGATTCAAGACCTCCACCAGCCGAAGAGAAGCGTGACCGGATTGAGTAGTTTTTCATTGCACCCTGAGAGAATAGACATGATAGATGCCGTTAATAGTGGCAATCGTATCACGGATGAATTCACGCATCGCTTCAGCTGAGAAATCGCTCTCTTTGAGATCCTTATTCTCTCTTTTCAGCGCCATGATCAGCGCCTCTTCGGGAGACTTGTATAGTGGCAGCACGACATTGTCCCTCAGATCTTCAGCAGGGGGCGAAAGGGATGATCCGGAAAGGATTGAAATCCCGGAAGAGACGCTAAGACGAGGCTCCAGAGATACATCTTGTTTCTCTATCCGCCGAGCTTATAGTGTCCTCAACTGGCCTTGATGATAGAGACCGATTTCCGAAACGTCCAGCATGGATCAGCTTCGTATCGTCTTTCACGGTTATAGTAACACCAGCATTACTACCGGCCCGGAGAGAGGCGGCCGCTCGTGCAAGCGGATGAAGATGTTCGGAGGAAACCGGCGGCTCCAGCGAGCGATGAGAGAAAATCTGCCCGGTCAAGCCCGTGGCGGTGATGCTGGCAAACCCGGGGGGAATCTGGTCTCTTCCGATCGGGCCGATAGGGGTTTTACCTCGATAATCTAATCTGAGAGGAGACAAGAACCATGTGCAAGGTATTGATCGTTTTTTACAGCATGTATGGACATATCTACAAGATGGCCGAGGCCGCTGCCGAAGGAGTCGGTGAAGTGACCGGGTGCTCGGCGATCATCAAACGTGTACCGGAAACATTGCCCAGCGAGGTGTTGGAAGCCATGGGCGCCGTAGAAGCGCAACAGAAACTGGCCGATATCCCGATAGCCACGGTGAACGATCTGGCGGATGCCGATGCGATTATCTTCGGCACACCGACTCGTTTTGGCAACATGTGCGGCCAAATGCGCCAGTACCTGGATGGGACCGGTCAGCTCTGGCAGAAAGGAGCACTTGTCGGGAAGGTTGGCAGTGTCTTTACCAGTTCGGCTACGCAACATGGCGGCCAGGAATCCACTATCCTCAGTTTTCACATCACCTTGCTCCACCAGGGCATGGTTGTAGTCGGCCTGCCGTATTCCTTTGCCGGGCAGATGGGTATTACCGAGATAACCGGCTGTTCACCCTACGGTGCTTCAACCATCGCCGGTGGCCAGGGGGAACGGATGCCAAGTGAAAATGAACTGGCCGGCGCCCGCTATCAGGGAGCCCATGTAGCACGCATCGCCTCGAAGCTGAAAGGTTAAAAACCTCGGGCGGTTAAACTCGACGCCGCGGTTATCCCGCTTGTCAATCGGCACCGGAGTGTGCCGATTGACTCTGCTGCTCATCTCTTAGCAAATCGGGGACAGACCACGTTTTATATGCATAAAACGTGGTCTGTCCCCGATTTTCCACGATTTTCCCATCGCCATGCTGGCTCAGCCGCGGCTCCGTATCGGTCAGGCCCTGGCCAGTGCCTGCTGCAGCACACGAGCGGTATGGACGGCCAGGCGGTGATTTTCTGCCTCGAGTTCCCGGACACGCTCCTGCAGGGCTTCATAGGTGGGTTTGTCCGTCATAGAAGAGACCTCTTCCGCTGCGTGTAACGCTGTACTTTCGACTCCAGAACCCGCAAAACCGTCCTTTTACTATACCTGCAGTGTAGCAAATCGATCACTTCTTCTCCAATTAATCCAGACAAATTCAACGAGGTGCCACAGTTTTATCTTTGACCACCGTTGTCGGCGATCTCGCCGGTGATCGACGATGTTCCGAATGGCCGGTTGGTTTTGAAAGTGAGCGGGGGACAGGTTAAAACCAGTCCCG
>JAZBPM010000364.1:0-13147 GCA_036351615.1 Desulfofustis sp. | reverse complement strand
GTCAAAATCCTGAAGCGAGCCTGATGTCTTTTTTGCGTATGGGTGGCAGTGCTTATACCCACCATGACAGGGAGCCTCAACGAACAATGAAAATCTGCATCGCAGTTGAAGTGACTGGTTTTTATGACACATGAGGTCAGGGAATCATGAAAAAAAGAGGTCTCCATCTGTCATTGCTTGTTCTGCTGGTTGTTGCCGGTTGTCGAGATGCTTTGGCGGCCGCGTCGATCGATACAGCCTGGCAAGCACTCCGTCAGGGGGAAGCGGTGGCCTTGATCCGCCATGCCGTCGCGCCGGGGATCGGTGATCCGCCGAACTTTAAGATCGGTGATTGTGCCACGCAGCGCAATCTTTCCGATGAGGGGCGAGTCCAGTCCCGTCGCATCGGTGATGCCTTTCGAACTCGGGGCATCATTGAGGCAACGGTATTTTCCAGCCAGTGGTGCCGCTGTCTGGAGACTGCCCGATTACTCGGTTTCGGACCCGTTGACGCGGTACCGGCCCTTAACTCGTTTTTTGCCGAGCCGGCACGGGCCGAGGAGCAAACAGCGGCATTACGAGAATTTATCGCGAAACTACGGCCGAATCGGCCTTCGATCCTGGTGACCCATCAGGTCAACATCACCGCGTTGACCGGTGTTTATCCCGCATCCGGCGAGATCATTATTGTTCGAGCCGACGGCGAGCGCGAAGTGGTGCTGGGTCGGGTCGTGCCGTGAAATACTTCTGCAGTTCGGCAGCACCGGCTGCCGAAAACAGCGGACAGGTGATGCGATGAGCGACAAGGTGATGATCGTTACCGGTGGCAGCCGTGGTATCGGTGCGGCCACCGCGAAACTGGCGGCGGCGCGGGGATACGTCGTCTGTGTCAACTATCTCAGCAACCGGACTGCGGCAGATGGTGTGGTTGAGGAGATCATCGCCGCCGGCGGGCGGGCTCTGGCGGTGGCGGCCGATGTGTCGCAAGAGCCTGACGTTATGGAGTTGTTTGCCACGGTCGATGGCCGGCTCGGCCGGCTCTGCGCCCTGGTCAACAACGCCGGCATCCTGGAGCGGCAGATCCGGGTCGACGAGAGTGACGGCGATCGATTGCGGCGTATCCTGGCGGCCAATGTGATCGGTCCATTCCTTTGCTGCCGGGAAGCGGTGCGGCGGATGTCCACCAGGCATGGCGGGCGTGGCGGGGCGATCGTCAATGTGTCGTCGGCCGCGGCACGTCTCGGATCACCTGGCGAGTATGTCGATTATGCTGCCTCGAAAGGAGCTGTCGATACCCTTACCATCGGGTTGTCCCGGGAAGTGGCTGCCGAGGGGATTCGCGTCAATGGTGTTCGTCCCGGCTATATCCATACCGACATCCACGCCAGCGGCGGTGAACCAGGGCGGGTCGAACGACTGCAGGCATCTCTGCCGATGCAGCGGGGCGGGCAGCCGCACGAGGTGGCGCAGGCGATTCTCTGGCTGCTCTCCTCCGAGGCGTCTTATGTTACCGGCTCGTTTATCGATGCGGCGGGCGGAAAATAACGCCGATTGTGACCGGTTATGATACAATCGGTGCAGGTGGGCGATGGCTGCCAATCATGCTCGAGGTACCCGTCGGGCGAGAGATGGTGTGAACAGAGAACGATATGAAGCGCATCTATTCGGCACAACACCCGCCCGAGGCGTATTACGTCAAGGGCTTGCTCGAAGAGCAGGGAATTTCCTGCGAGATTCGGGGCGAGTCCCTGTCCGCCGCCCAGGGCGGGGTGCCGATTACCACGGAAACGGCGCCGACGGTCTGGATTCGCGACGGTGAACAGTATCAGGCGGCCCGGGCGATCATTGCCGACTACGAGCGACTGCAGCGCCGGCCCGTTTCTTCAGGGCCGTCCTGGGTGTGTCGCGCCTGCGGTGAAACATGCGAGGCGCAGTTCAGCCAATGCTGGAACTGCCTTGCTCCACGAGGTGACGGTTAAGTGGGGGCTGCTGCCCGAACGGTGCGGACGGCACTGTTCAGGGGAAGAGTCTCCGCCGGCCATGATCGAGACGGGGGGTGCGTGACGCGATGAAGACACTCTTGTTGCCCGGCCTCGGAGCGGATGCGGCGATGTATCCGAGCCGGGACTACGCCCATCTGGATCAGCTTGTTATTGCCGAATGGCCTGCCTACAATGGAGAAAAATCGCTGGCCGCAGTGGCCAGACGGGTGATCGACGAGCACGCTGTCGAGCCCGAGATGGTGGTCGGTGGTGCCTCTCTGGGAGGCATGGTAGCCCTGGAGATTGCCAAGATTGCCGGTAATCGCACTGTTCTGCTGATCGGCAGCGCCACATCGCCAAGCGAGGTCAACCCGGTTCTGCAGAAGGTGAGCCGCCTTGCCGACTATACGCCGATCCGGATGGTCCAGGCCCTGGCCGGCAAGATCAACGATCATCACGGCAGTGAACTGCTGGCAATGTTTGAGCGGGCCGACAGCCACTTTGTTACGGCGATGTGTCGGGCCATCTTCCACTGGGAAGGCCGGGCCGATTATCGCGGCGCGGTCTGCCGGATTCACGGCCGGAAGGACAAGGTGATCCTGCCGCCGAAAGATGACGGCGAACTGATCGCCGATGGCGGACACCTGATCTCCATGACACATGGCCCCATCGTTGCCGCTTTTATCGAGCGGTGCACGGCAAACGCCACGTGACCGGCCACCGGTGATTGCTGCGACAGAGGCACCGACCTGCCGGGACGAGGTCATCATGAATTCATCTGTTCATCGTGCGTACCGGGAACTATTGCAGCAACCGCCGGAGCCCCGTGTTTTGGGAATCGGTGGCAGCCCGCGGCACGGAGGTAATTCCGATGCCCTGCTCCGCTCGATTCTTGCAGGGGCGGCGCCTGTCGGCCTGGTCACCGAGGCCGTGCATTTGCGCGATTTCCATTTTCAGGGGTGTATCGGCTGTGAACAATGCAGAGCGGCGGGCATCTGCACCGGCCTGCGGGACGGGATGGCTCTGATCTATCCGGCCGTTATTGCTGCCCGGGGAATGGTACTGGTCTCGCCGACGCATAACTACAATGTGACCTCGTGGATGAAGGCCTTTATCGATCGTCTCTATTGTTTTTATCAATTTGACGACGATCGGCCGCGCGGCTGGTCGAGCCGTCTTGCCGGCCAGGGACGAAAAGCCGTCCTGGCGGCGATCTGCGAACAACCGGACGAGCGGGATATGGGCTTTACTCTGCCGGCGATGCGCCAGCCGCTTGAGGCGTTGGGTTACGAGGTCGTCGGTGAGTTGGCGGTTTTCGGCATCTTTGACCGGGCCGGGGTCAAGGAGCGGGGCAATGTCCTTGACCGTGCGGTACAACTCGGTGCCGATCTCGCCGAGGCGATCCGTTGATTTTCACAGTGGTTATGCTACCGGGCGGATACCGGTGTCCAGGCAATGATTTCTTTTTCAGCACTGAGTTTGATTAGTTGCTTTTTTTTTAGACATCAGTGCGAAATCGTAACCAATACATTTCTCACCTCCCGTCTTCTTGTGGTAAGCTAACGTCTGACACGTCGATGGATGGATAGGCCGCACGGCTGATTTCACAATCGGTTGATTTGCCCGTTCATCGCTCAAGAATGCACTGTTCAAAGCACTTCACTTCGACAGGAGCATCAGAAGACATGAAAACGTTTTTTGCACCTGCAGAACGAACGACCGACGATCAGCTTGCCGAAGAAATCCGAATTATCAGCACCAACCCCATGGTTTCCGGATTGCTTCAGTCCGCCGGCGGCATGCTGGCGATTCTCGATGAGCGCCGACAACTCGTGGCGCTCAACGATTCGCTGTTGAAACTGCTTGGCGTGGATGATCCTGCCCAGGCCCTCGGGCTGCGTCTTGGCGAAGCACTCAATTGCATCTACGCTGCCGAGGAACCGGCCGGTTGCGGCACAACCAAATGGTGTTCGAGTTGTGGCGCGGCCATTGTCATCGTCGCGAGCCTATCCGACAACCTGCCTGCCGAGAGGATCTGCGCACTGTCGTCTCGCCGGGGGGCGCGCCAGGAAGATCTGGCCCTGCGCGTCAAAGCGCAGCCCTTTTCACTCACCGGCATCAAATACCTGCTGATTTTCATCCAGGACATTACCAGAGAGCAGCAGCGGGCGGCGCTCGAGAGAATATTTTTCCACGACGTCAACAACCTTTTGTGCCTGCTCGTCGGCGCCAGTGATTTATTGGTGACCAGACACCCCTCGGAGCTGGCTCTGACGATCAACCGCGGAGCCCACCGGTTGCACAAGGAAATAGCCATTCAGCGCTGTCTGTCCGAGGATGAAGCTCATACCTACCGGCCGCTTAATGAAGAAATCTCGCCGACTGAGATGTTGGCGGAGTTGCAGGCGCTATTTGTCAGTCATCCGGCGGCTGGCAACAGGAAGCTATGTTTCCAGAATGGTCCGTCAGAAGTGACGATTTATACCGATCGATATCTGATCTCGCGGATCGTCAGCAACATGATAATCAATGCGCTGGAGGCATCTCGTGAACAGGACCCTGTCAGGGTGTGGGCGGAAAGAAAAGAGGGACAGGTGGTTTTTAGCGTGTGGAACGGTCAACAGATCCCCGAGCCTATGGTTGGCAGAATTTTTCAACGTAATTTCAGCACGAAGGAACAGCCGGGACGAGGGGTAGGTACGTATTCAATGAAGTTTTTCGGTGAGGATGTTCTCGGTGGCAGTGTTTGGTTCACTACGTCTGCACTGGACGGCACCACCTTCAGGTTCGCTTTGCCTGAAGGGGAAGGGGCTCTTCCTGATCGTAATACAGGTCTCACTGTTCGATCCGACAATAACTGCACAAAAGTGACGAGATGAACGGCAAAAAACACCTCTATGTCCTTTGGACCAGCGACAACCGGATTACTGCCGACAAGATGGTCTTCATGTACACGGTCAATGCGCTCGCATACGGTTGGTGGGAGCAGGTGACCTTGATCATCTGGGGAGCGGCGGCCAAATTAGTGGGAGAAGACGAACAGGTGCAGACCATGGTCGGGGAGGCGATTGCTGCCGGAGTCCGGGTCTCGGCTTGCAAGGCCTGTGCTGACCAGTTGGGCGTGGCGGAACTGCTGGAAAATCTCGGTGTCGAAGTCATCTATTGGGGCAAGCCGCTCACCGATATTTTACAAAAAGATGAAAAACTTCTCGTCATCTGAGTGGCGCTGATCACAGGACAGGGACCGGCTATCCTTTCTGCCGGAGCGTTGTGGCCGGAGAAGAAGTCGACTTTTGCAGCTTGAAGGAACGGTCTGTTGCGATTGTCTGGGTCACGCCGGCATATTTTGTGCAAAATAGCGTTTCAAGAAGTCGTCAAAGGACAGGTCGTCGCTGGCTTCCAGCTCTTTCTGCCTGGCGTGCGAGCGCTCAGCCATGTCCCGGAAGGCTTCTCTTCGCGCGGGATCGAGCCGGCGGCTGCGGAAATATCGTTCATGTTCGGCGGACATCTCCAGTGCAAAGGAGGCGTAGGAACAGTTCTTTTCTCTCATGGCGTGGAGCATGGCCGCTGAAGGCGTCAGTTCCGGATTGTGCACCGCCTCGCGTTGCTTTCTGAGGCTGGCGGTATAGGGGCCGTCGCTGTTGTCGCCGTCGAGCAGCGTGCAAATCGGTTCCATCTCGGCAAGAATCCGTTCCGCCCAATCCCGCAGAGGGATTGTTTTGCCCGCCGATGTCAACTGCAGCCCCGGTTCGCGGCCCCGCCGGGCGACAGTAATCAGGTTGGCGTTATTGGCGCGCCGCTCTTCACCGGTGGTCAGCGGGCTCGATTCGAGCAGGCAGGAGAGCAGGAGTGCCTCGACGAAGCGGGCCGTCTGCCGGGATATGCCGACCGGGCAGAACGGGTCCAGATCCAGCGAGCGTAGCTCGACATAGCGGACGCCGCGGCGCTGCATGGCCAATGACGGTTTCTCGCCGGAGCGTGCGATTTGCTTGGGGCGGACGATGCAGTAGAATTCGTTTTCGATCTGTAGGATATTGCTGTTGAGTTGGCGGTATTCTCCGTTCACCTTGACGCCGATGTCCTGGTAGGGGGGGAATGGGGTCTTTGTGGCGCGGTCCAGTGCGGCGACATAATCCGGTAGGGAGTTGTGGTTGATATCGAGAATCGCCTGGTTGTCGCTTTTATAGCCGATATCGCTCATCCGCAGAGATGTCGCCCAGGGATGATAGACGGTATGGGCATCGAATTCATCAAAGCCGTTCATCAACTCCGGGCGACTGCTGAAAAAGCGTTTGCAGACGGCGGACGAGCAGCCGAACAGATAGAGGATGAGCCAGCCCCGTCGCTGCAGGTTCCGGATCAGTGAAAAATAGCCGTCGGAGATGAATCGACTGAGCTCCAGCGGACTGTTTTCCATCCGGTGGAGCTGTTGCCAGAGCCGCTCCGGTACCGCATAGTTGAAATGGATACCGGCGATGGATTGCATCGCCCGACCGTAACGATACCAGAGCCCGCGGCGATAGATATGCTTCATCCTGCCGATATTTGACGAACCGTATTCGGCGATCGGGATGCTCTCGTCGTCGTCGATGCCACAGGGCATACTTGCTGCCAGCAGCAGCTCTCCGTCGAGTTGTTCGTAGACGAATCGGTGAATGTCACACAGGAAGTGCAGTGTTTCGTCGCACTCGGTAAACGGCGGCGTGATGAATTCCAGCAGGGCTTCGGAGTAGTCGGTGGTAATGTGCGGGTGCGTCAGTGCCGAACCGAGCGTTGCCGGGTGCGGCGTCTGCGCGATCAGCCCATCCCGGCCGATCCTTAAGCTCTCTTTCTCGATACCGATCGTGCCGCCGCTGAGCAGATCGCCGGCACCGTGGTCGAGCAGACGGGACAACCGTTCAGGCAGTGATGATTGGTCTGTGGCCATCGTTGATTGGTGCGGCGGTAAGCAGTTGTTTGGTCGTCCGGCTAACGGAGCAGGGGTGCCGGTTTGGCTTACCACACCCCTTTGTTTTCCATCGACGCCCACGGCTCGATCACCGGAAGGCTGTCACCCTGCTGGAGCAATTCGATGGAAATCTGATCCGGCGTACGGATGAAGGCCATCCGGCCATCGCGCGGCGGCCGCAGGATCGTTACCCCTTTGTCCATCAGTTGCCGGCAGTAATCGTAGATATTTTCCACGCTGAAGGCGAGGTGGCCGAAGTTGTTGCCGACAGTATAGTCGTCTGTTTGATCCCAGTTATAGGTCAATTCGATTTCCGGTTCTCCGGGGGCCGTTGCCAGAAAAACGAGCGTGAAGCGCCCCTGCTCATACTCCTTTCTTCTCGTTTCCACGAGGCCGAGTTTGCTGGTAAAGAAATCGACGGAGTGATCGAGATCCTTGACCCGGATCATGGTGTGCAGATATTTCATTGAGCCGCGCCTCCTCACTGCTTCATATCTGCAGCTTTCTCTTTGACCTTTGTGGCTGCTTCCTCGGTAGCCGAAGCAGCGTCTTCGGTGACCTGGGCGGCCTTGTCTTTGACGTCGCCGGCGACTTTCTTGGCGGTTTCGGCCGCCTCTTCGCCGATCTTCACCGCCTTGTCTTTCGCTTCAGCTGCGGCTTCCTTGGTGGCTGATACCGCGCTCTTGCTGATTTCAGTTGCTCGGTCGGTTACCTCGGCAGCTGCCTGTTTGGCGGCCGTTACTGCTTCTTGGGCTTTTTCGGCGACGTTTTCTTTGTCTTCGTTGCTGCAGCCGGCAACAATCAGTAGCGCGACGACGGCAACGGCAGCTAAAATCTGTTTCATGGTATCTCTCCTTGTATGAAAGGAGCAGACGGCGTCACAATGACCGATATCGTTGAGCCGCCCGCTGGCGGGAAGAGTATTGCGTCCCTATCAACAGGTAGACATTGATCGCGACAAGTCAAGTCGAGACCATGCCGGCCCATCCGGGTGACTGTCAGGCCGGGGGCGGCTACCGGCGCGAGATAAAGCGCGATTTCACCAGAGCTCTGCTTGTTTCGGCTGCTCCTTCGGATCATGAATTCAATGACAATTCGATCGTTGGACGGTAACATATGGAGTGAGACAAACGTGGCGCAGTTTGCAAGGAGTTTTACGTGCTGGATATTTATGTCGATGCCGATGCCTGCCCGGTCAAACAGGAGGTATACCGCGTTGCTGAACGTTATGGGTTGGCAGTGACCCTGGTGGCCAATAGCCGGTTGACTGTCCCCAGAGAGCCGTGGCTTACACTTGTCGTTGTCGACAGCGGTAGTGACGTGGCCGACAATTGGATTGTCGAGCACTTGGGAGAGGACGATATCGTGGTTACCGCCGACATCGGACTGGCCGACCGCTGCCTGAAGAAAGGAGCGCTGGTGATCGGGTCGACCGGAAAGCCGTTTTCCGACGACATGATCGGGGTTGCGCTGGCGACTCGCGATCTGCTTTCCGATCTGCGTGGCGCCGGTGAAGTGACGGGTGGCCCGCCACCAGTGACCAAACGTGATCGGTCCCGGTTTCTTCAGCATCTTGACCAGGCCGTCCAGACAATCAGGCGTCGCCGACCGGAAGCACCATAGCAGCAAAGCAAGCAAAGAGCGTCAGCGACACCGTCGGCACGGCGCCGCTATAGGGAACCTTGAAAAAATGTCATTCCGTCCAATCTCATCGTTGCGCAATCAAATTTTGTCCTCGGAATATCACGTATATGCCTGCGGAAAAATTTTCTTGCGCGCCTTGATCTTGAACGAAATACCGATTTTCTTCAAGCTCCCCTTTAGATGGACAACAGTTCATAAGCCTGTGGAGGAACCATGAAGATCGCAGTGATGGGGAGCGGAGGTGTCGGGGGGTATTTCGGGGCAAAACTTGCCGCCGCTGGCTGTCAGGTGACTTTTATCGCCCGCGGAGCGCACCTGGCGGCAATCAGGCAAAATGGCCTGCTGGTGCGCAGCCCGCTGGGCGAGGTGCTGATCGAGCAACCGTCGGTGGTGGAAGACCCCGGGGAAATCGGTTCCGTCGACCTGGTCCTGTTCGGGGTGAAGTTGTGGGACACCGAAACGGCCGCCGAGGCGATCAGACCGTTGATCACCGGTGATACCGGTGTCATCTCATTTCAAAACGGGGTAATCAAGGACGATATCCTGGTGGAGATGTTCGGTCCGCAGGCCGTCGTCGGCGGGGTCTGCTACATTGCCGCCACCATTGCCGAGCCCGGTGTCATCGCCCATACCGGCACCATGCAGAAGCTGGTCTTCGGAGAGTACGAAGGACGACTCTCCGAGCGGGTCAAACGGTTCTACGAGATGTGCCGGCAGGCCGGGATCGACGCTGAAATCAGCGACGACATCCGCCGGTCGATCTGGGAGAAGTTCGTCTTTCTCGTCGGTTTCTCGGCGGTGACGGCGACCACACGCTGCCCGATCGGTATCGTTCGGGCCAACCCGCGGGCCCGGCACCTGCTGGCCGGGGTGATGCAGGAGGTCGTCGACGTCGGCCGGGCCGAGGGAGTAACCCTGGCGTCAGGCTTTGTCGAGGACCGCTTGGCCTTTTGCGATCAACTACCGGAGTCTATGACCGCTTCGATGCATCATGACCTGGAGCGGGGCAACCGGCTGGAGGTCCAGTGGCTCAGTGGTGATGTCAGTCGGCGCGGGGAGAAACTCGGGGTTCCGGCACCGTTCAACACGGCGGTGTACGACATCCTGGCGGTCCATGCGCAGGGACGGGTCGTTCCCAAAAGTTAGCGGAGGACGGGTTAACCTTGACCCCGCCGTTGGAAAAGTTAGCGGGGGACAGGTTAAAACCTGTCCCGCCGTTGGTTGGAAATTGTAGCCCGGGATACAACCATGGCCGAGGACAACAAGATCGCACTGCTGATCGATTGTGATAACGTCAGTCACCGTTCCGTCGAGGGGGTGATCGATGAACTATCCAAGTATGGCAAAGTAAATATCCGCAACGCCTACGGTAATTGGAAAAGCGAGAACATGAAAGGCTGGGAGGAGAAGCTGCACCCGCACGCCATCAAGCCGATCCAGCAATTCGCCTATACCACCGGCAAGAACGCCACCGATGCGGCGATGATCATCGACGCGATGGACCTGCTCTATACCCAGAAGCTCGACGCCTTTGCGCTGATGACCAGTGACAGCGATTTCACCCCGCTGGTCATGCGGATTCTTGCCAACGGCATCACCGTCTATGGCTTTGGTGAAAAGAAGACGCCGGTAGCCTTCGTCCGTGCCTGTTCGCAGTTCATCTATACCGAGAACCTTGAACCTGTCGAGGATGAAGAGGAAAAGCCGCAGGAAAAGGGCGGAACGAAGAAGTCTCGTAGCGAGTTGAAGCAGGACGCGACACTGGTCAAGCTGCTCAGGACGGCGGTCGAGCAGGCGGCCGACGAGGACGGCTGGTCCCATCTCGGCCGCATCGGCCAGTATATCTCCAATAAGACATCGTTTTCGCCGGTCAATTACGGTTATAAGAAGCTCGGTGACCTTATCAGGGCCATCGATCTGTTCGAGATCAGGATGAGGCACGACAATTCGGTGATGTATATCAAGGATTCTCGGAAATAATAGATTACCGGCAGAAGCGGAGGCCGCCGGCGGTAACCTGCCGCGAAAGGCTGCTCTTTGCTGAATCGTGGACCTCGGAGCGGAACTTTTCCCTGTTGCTGCTTTATTTCCATTTTCAAACCATGGAGCGTTTGGAGCAGGAAAACGGGAAGCTGTTGACCCGCCTGTCGAATGAATCGACGACTGCCGTACCGTCATAGAACGTGCTTTCCCGTCATTCCTCTCTGGTGCAATCGACGAGAGTATGGTACGATATTGTAATTGAGAATTTGTCTCAAATATTTGTGCTTGTATTTTCGGGATGATGGAACTATGTTGAGCTGTTTTCCTTACCAAATTAAAGAAGTCAGGACCTTCGCCCGGCATCCGCATTGTGGACACGGGGACAACCAGAATCAGTGGAGGAGGGATACATGGAAGACATCCATGAAATCCGTAAGCGACGAAGGACGTTGCAGGAAACAATGAACTTCATGGCGGCGCTGTCGGCCGGTATCGAGCCGATCCTCGGTCGGGGGGCCAACAGCATGACCATGTCCGCCGGGCGCAATCTCGGCCGGAAATTTTCTGAAAATGCCGCCAAGACCGACGATTTGCTGACCGCCATCAACGAGGTTCGCCGTGTTCTCGAGGAAAACCACTGCTTGTGGGGTTTCGAGCCGTTCAAGCCGAGTGGTCAGCAGGAGCTGATCACGACCAATGAGAACGGTGAGACGCAAATGCTCCTCGTCTTCAAGGACTGCATGATCCGTCAGTCCCTGTTCCGTTTCGGACATCCCCAGCAGGGGTCGCTGTGCAACATGATGTATGGCTTTTTCGCCGGCGCTCTGGAGAATATCATGGGTAAGAAAACCCGGCTGGACATCAAGCATGCCGGAGAAAACGCCTGTCTGAAGGTATTGACCGTTACCGCCTGAATCCGGGCACAGAGAATGAGGAATCCATCATGAGTGGTGAGAAAATACGGTTGAACACCGAGTGGCTTTGCGATTGCGGCGGCTGCCACGTGGCGCTGGTTGATCTGCACGAAAAGATCCTCAATGTCCTCGATTCGGTGACCATCCAGCACTGCCCGGTTCTGACCGACATCAAGGACTATCCGGAGGCCGATATCGGCATCCTGACCGGTTCGATCCGCACCGAGCATGACCGTCATGCCGCCGAAGAGATGCGCAAGAAATGCAAGACGATCATCGCCTTTGGCACCTGCGCTGTTTACGGCGGGCTGCACGGCGCCGGGCTGGCCCATTCCCGGGAAGAAATCGTCGACCGTGTCTATCGGCACAACCCGACCACCCGGACCGATACGGTGCCCGACAGCGAAGTGACTGAACTGGCCAAACTGGTGACGCCGGTTGACGAGGTGATCGATGTCGATCTCTATCTTCCGGGCTGTCCGCCGCATGCGCATTTTATTTTCGAGAGCCTGGCCACCCTGATTGAACAGCGTGCGCCACGGGTCACTCAGGACGCGGTTTGTGCCCGATGCAATCGTCAGATGGTCAAAAGCGAGGTAAGCGGTATCAAAAAGTCCCTCGACGGCGTACCTGACGACAATATCTGTTTTCTCAGCCAGGGCTATATCTGTCTCGGTTCGGTGACGCTTGACCGCTGCCTGGCGCCGTGTCCCAACCACGGCGTGGCTTGTACCGGCTGTGCCGGGCCGACCATGCAGATCCTGACCGAACCGAATCGCGATATCAGAACCGAGGTCAGCGACCGGATGTCGCGGCTGACCGCGATCGATGCCGAGACCATCAAGACCCACATGGAACGAACGGCCAAGACCCAGTACGCCTATGCGATGGCCACCAAGATGATCGGCAACAAGCCGACCTTCCTGATCAAAAAATGGATTGCTGACGTGGAGGCAGAAGCACATGGCTAAAACAATCAATATCGATCCGGTAACACGGATAGAAGGGCATGCCCGTATCCTGCTGGAGTGCAACGATGCCGGCACCGTTGAGGAGGCCTTCTTCATCGTTAACGAATTGCGCGGTTTCGAGCGCATCCTGGTAGGTATGGAGGCACACACCATGCCGCAGGTGACGGCTCGAATCTGCGGGGTTTGTCCGACCGCCCATCACCTGGTTGCGGCCAAGGCGCTGGACAACGCCGCCGGCGTCGAGCCGCCGCCGGCCGGCCGGCTGCTCCGCGAGCTGATGTATATGGGGCACATGATTCATTCGCACAGTCTGTCGCTCTATGTCCTTGCCGGTCCAGACCTGGTCTTCGGACTGGGTGGCGCTGCGGCTAGCCAGAACATCGTCGGCATGGTCGAGCATAACCCCGAGTTGAGCAAAAAAGGACTGCGTTTGCGCTCGCTCGGTCAGAAAATCAACGAGGTGATCGGCGGACGGGGTATCCATCCGGTTACCGCCATCGCCGGGGGCATTGCCGCCAAACTCACCGACGCCCAGTTCGACCGCCTCAAGGCACTCACCGACGAGGCACTGACGCTGGCCTGTGAACTGGCACCGGTGACCAAGGAGCTGCTCTTCAGGCTGTTTGACGATAATCCGGTGCTGCTCGACAAGCTCAACGTGCCGAGCTGGTATCTTGGAACGGTTAACGGCGGCAAGCTCAATGTCTATGACGGTACCCTTCGGGC
>JAZBPM010000363.1:0-2281 GCA_036351615.1 Desulfofustis sp. | reverse complement strand
TGTTTCGTAGAGGTTTTCCGGGTTGGTCGGTACCTTGATGTCACGTACCAGACCCCGGGAGTCGAAAAGAACCGCGTCGCTGTGCGTGCCACCGACATCCAGGCCAATGATCATGGGCGTGCCCCGCTGTGGATAGTAACGATCTGTCGCCTGCAGAAGATGTCACAGCGTACCGGAAGTGCTATTGATTGTCAATTGCGCTGATGCAATCGATCAATTCCGGTGGCAGTATCGCGGATCTTCTTCCATGGCTGGAAATGTCGACACTGTCGTCATCGTGGTCGGAAGGGCTGACCGGTCCCGCCTCCGGCTGCTGCGCTGCGGCCTGATCGGCTGGCCTCCGAGGCCGGCAGACAGGCCATCCATGGCCTGGCGTGAAGCTTTCGGGCCTGATTCTCCGGCCAGCCGGGCCTTCGCGATGCAGCCTCCGGCAGGACCGGTCAGCCCGGGAAGAATGATTTTCAAATAACCCACATGACGGGGCGTCACAACAAACGATGAAAATCGGCGTCGTGGTCGAAATGGCTTGTTGGTTTTTGAAAGTGAGCGGGGGACAGGTTGAAACCTGTCCCGCCGTCGGATGTTTGCGGAGGACAGGTTGAAACCTGTCCCCCGTCAGTTTAGATAGCCCAGCTCTTGATCTGCTCCTCGGCTGGCGGCTCGCCGGTCAGCTCCCGGCGCTCCGCGTCGGTCTCGACGACCACCCGGGTGGCGGCCGGACGGCCGTCGATCTTTTTGGCATAACGGGCGACCAGGTCGGCGGCCAGGCTCAGATCGGCCGCCTGCACTGCGCTATCGGCAACCGACTCACCGGCACGGCGCAGCAAGGCGGCCGGGCCGGGTCGTTCTTCGACGAGCAGCAAGACATCGCCGGCCTCACGCAACTCGACGATACGCAACGATTCCTTCTCGTCGCGGCCGAGCACCAGCCAACCACCGCCCGGCAACAGGAACTGGCGACCGACCAGCATCAGCCGGATGTCGGTGACGCTCATTGAGTCCGGGGTGACAACAAAACCGCCGTCATATACCCGGGCGATTCGCTTGCTGAGGATCGGGTCGGCCAGAATGCAGCCGCCGGCCGGCGCCGGGAAATCGGTGATACCGAACTGCCTGGCCAGGGCGATCTGCCGGGATCGACCGCGGCCGCTGAAATCGAGCAAGCGCTCACGATCGACCCAGCCCTGGCGCTCCGCCTCGGTCTCCGTGAGCAACCGGGCGGAGAGCGGGCGCAGCAGAATAGTACGGCTGCCGGAATCGCGCTCGATGATATTGAGCGTATCACGCCGCTGCGACATCGGCCGCTGACCGAGGACTTCACCGCTGATCAGAAACGCCGCACCCAATTGCCCGAGCATGGTCCGGGCCCGCTTGAGCATGAAGATCTTGCAATCGATACAGGGATTGAAATAGCGGCCGAACCCATGCGCCGGTCGACGTAACATCTGCAGGTAATCATCGCTGATATCGACCACCACCGCATCGATGCCGTACTTGTCCCGCACCTCGCGTTGATACCGCTGCGGGTCGCGCAGGATCGCATCGCCGAAAAACGGGGTGATAAAACGGACGGCGAGCACCTCGATCCCCTGCTCCATTACCACCCGGGTCGCCAGAATCGAATCGAGCCCACCGGAAAAAAGACTGAGCGCACGAACGACACTCATCGAACCGTCTGTCCCTTCTCGAGCAGCGTGGCCGCCCAGTCGCGCGTTTGTCTGGTAACCGACTCGCCGGCAAGCATTCGCGCCAGCTCATCGACCCGCTGCTGCTCGTTGAGCTGGACCACCGAAGATAGCGTGCGCCCGTTGCGGACCGACTTTTCCACGACGAAGTGAGCGGTACCCCGGGCGGCGATCTGCGGCAGATGGGTGATGCAGATCACCTGGTGGTGGCCGGCCAACTCACGAATCTTGCGGGCCACCGCCTCGGCCGCTTCACCGCCGATGCCCGCATCGACCTCGTCGAAAATCACCGTCTCCACCATATCCTTACGGGCCAACAAACACTTGAGAGCCAGCATCAGTCGTGACAATTCGCCTCCCGACGCGACTTTGGCCAGTGGCCGGGCCGGCTCCCCCGGATTGGGTGCAAAAAAGAATTCCGCCCGGTCCAATCCGCTGGGCCGAACTCCGTCAAGTCCATCGAGCTGTTGTTGAAAATGCACCTCGATACCCGATTGACTGAAGGCGAGCGAGCCCAATTCTGCAGCCATGGCCGTTTCCATCTGTTGCGCCGTGGTCCGCCTGGCGGTGGACAGGGCCCTGCCGCGTTCGAGAAG
>JAZBPM010000362.1:0-2659 GCA_036351615.1 Desulfofustis sp. | reverse complement strand
GGATCGAGAGCGGCGATATGTTTGTCGAGTAGCAGCACTTCCGGCCGCACCAGCGTTGCCATGATCATGGTCAATGCCTGCCGCTGTCCACCCGAGAGCAGACCGACCCGGTCCTGAAGCCGTTTTTCCAAGCCAAGCCCGATCCGCGCCAACTCCTCGCTGAAACGTTGGCGATCCCGGGCGCGCACACCCGGGCCGAGTCCCCGCCGCTGACCGCGTCGCGCGGCAAGAGCCATGTTCTGCTCGATGGTCGCCGATGGGCAGGTGCCCAGCAGCGGATCCTGAAAGACCCGGGCGATCAGGGCGGCCCGGCGATATTCGGGCCACCGGGTCACGTCCCGGCCGTTGATGATAATGCGGCCCGCATCAAGCGAAAAACCGCCGGCTATGGCATTGAGCAGGGTCGACTTGCCGGCGCCGTTGGAACCGATGACAGTGACGAAATCACCATCGTCGATGGTCAGGCTGAGCTGGTCCAGGGCCCGTACCTCGTTGACCCCACCCTGGTTAAAATCTTTCGTGCATCCTTGCAGCTCAATCACCGGAACCTCATCTTCTGCCTCAGTTGCGGGGCAATCAGCGCACCGATGACGAGCAGCGCGGTGATCAGGTTGAGATCACTCGGGCTGAACGAAAAGTCTCCTATCTCCAAAGACAACGCCAACGCGATGGCAAACCGGTAGAGCACTGAGCCAAGGACCACGGCGATCACCGCCCGGACGATCGAGTGTGCGCCGAAAACGGTCTCGCCAATAATCACCGATGCCAGTCCGGCGATGATCGTGCCAATCCCCATGCCGACATCGGCGGCACCCTGGTTCTGGGCGACAAGGGCGCCGCCGAGCGCCACCAGAGCGTTTGACAGCCCGACTCCGACGATAATCACGACATGGGTGTTGACGCCCTGACTGGTGATCATCTGCGGGTTGTCGCCGGTCGCCAGCAGGGCCTGGCCAAACTCAGTTTTCAAGAACCAGACGAGTACAGCCATGACGATACCGGCAGACCAGGCGAACACCACCAGCCCGGCCAAATGAGCAGGTACCCCGAGGGCGACGACCGGATCAAATACCGTGGGCGAACCGATCAGGGCGATATTGGGACCGCCCATAATCCGGATATTGATGGAGTACAGGGCGATCATGGTGAGGATCGAGGCGAGCAGGTGCAGGATCTTGAATTTCGTGTTCAGCAGCGCCGTAACGGCACCGGCGGCAAAACCGCCGCACCCGGCAAAAAACAGGGCAAGATAAGGAGAGAGTCCGCCGGTAATGGCCACCGCGGATATCGCCGCGCCGAGTGGCAGACTACCGTCAACGGTCAGGTCGGGAAAGTCGAGGATGCGAAAGGTCAGGTAGACTCCGACCACCATGATCCCGTAAACCAGCCCCTGTTCCAGGGCCCCGAGGGCGGCATAGACCGTCATTGCAGCAGATCAGCCGGCAACGCGTCAGCGATAGAGTTTGGCCGCACGGTCGAGCAACTCTTGGGGCGGCGGCGCAGCCATTGCGTCGGCCGCTCTGAGATTGATGTGCAATTGCAGATCTCGCTGAAATTCGACCGGCAACTCCGAGATCTTGGTACCCGCCAGGATCCGCCTGGCCATGGCGCCGGTCTGCCGGCCGTGCTGGTAATAGTCGAAGCCCATCGCGGCAACGGCGCCGCGCTCGACCGAATCGACATCGGCGGCAAAGACCGGCAGCCGGTTCTCGGCCCCGACCTTGAGCACCGATTCGAGAGCGGCGACGATGGTGTTGTCGGTCGGGATGAAGACCGCATCACACCGGCCGACCAAACTCTTGGCCGCTGCATGGACATCGGCTGTTTTGGCCGCTGTTGCCTCAACCACCTCGACACCCGCATCGGTACTGAGCGCCCGCAGGCTGGCGACAGTGGCCCGGGAGTTGGCCTCGCCACCATTGTAGAGAACCCCGAGTCTTTTGATCGACGGCTGATAGGTCAAAACCATCTCCAGGTGCTTGTCCAAGGGAAGAAGATCGGACACACCGGTGACAAAATCGCCGGGCCGTTCAACCGCCTCCACGAGACCCGCAGCCACCGGATCGGTCACCGCAGTAAACAGGACGACTCGTTTCAACGGAGCCGGCGCCTTGGACATGGCCTGCACGGTTGCCTGGGCCGACGGGGTGGCGATGGCCAGCAGCAGATCGGCACGTTCACCGATCATCTGCTGGCCGATCTGGGTCGCCGTTCCCATATTGGCCTGGGCATTGTGCACTTTGAAGCGCGCTGTCACGCCGTGCTCCTGCAGATCGTCCTGGAACCCCTTGAGCACGGCGTCCAAGGCCGGATGTTCGACAAATTGGTTGACGGAAATAAGATATGAATCAGCGGCATGGCCCTGCCCGGCTACGGCCAGACAGATGCCGAAAATCATCGCTTTCAGACAATTCATTGCACTCCTCCGATAGTGGTCCACCGTCGATGCCGACCGACGATGTTCTTCATGGGCGATACACGGGAGAGAACAATAGCCCTAAATCGAATCGAGGGCAAGCACTCTCACCGCTGCCGACCCGACGCACGCTGCACCAAACGCAAACCGGATGAAGAGTCGGCCTCAGGAGAAATCATTACGGAGCTGACGCACGGTTTGAAAGACCGACAACGGACTATGGTCGGTCAAGCCGTGCCGAGC
>JAZBPM010000361.1:0-3056 GCA_036351615.1 Desulfofustis sp. | reverse complement strand
GAAATGACAATTTTTCAAGGCAGTCTGTAACCCTATTGCGTAAGAGGAAGCACAATGACAGCAGCAATCACGACCCATGAATTTCAGGCGGAAACCAAAAAACTTCTCGATATCGTCATCAACTCGCTCTACACCGAGCGTGACGTCTTTGTCCGCGAGCTGATCTCCAACGCCGCCGATGCGCTGGAAAAATATCGTCACGAGAGCCTGACCCACAGCGAAGAGGAACTCTTCGACGCCCATGTGCCGCTGGAGATCACCATCGATCTCGACGAGAAGAAAAATCAGCTGACCATCACCGATACCGGCATCGGCATGACCAAGGACGAACTGCTGGCCAACCTCGGTACAATTGCCCATTCCGGATCCAACACCTTCCTGACCCAGCTCGCCGAAGCGGCGCGCCAGGATGTCAGCCTGATCGGCCAGTTCGGTGTCGGCTTCTACAGCGCCTTCATGGCCGGGGCAACGGTCCGGGTGCGCAGTCGCTCCTGGGACGGCAGCGAGGGCCACGAATGGGTCTCCGACGGTACCGGGACCTACACCGTCAGTGAATGTCCGGGCCTGCATCGCGGCACCAAGGTGATCGTCGAGCTGAAAGAAGGCTGCGAGGATTACGCCAAAAAGTGGAAGGTCGAGTCGGTCATCAAACAGTACAGCTCGTTCGTTCCGTTTCCGATCAAGCTCGAAGGGGAAACTCTCAACACCGTCCAGGCCCTGTGGGCGCGCAGTCGCTCGGAAATCACCGACGAGGAATATGTCGAGTTCTATAAGTTCATCGCCAATGCCGTCGACGAGCCGATGCTCCGCCTACATTTTTCCACCGATGCGCCACTGGCCATCAACGCCCTGCTCTTTGTCCCCAAGGAGAACCTGGAGATCATGGGCTTCGGCAAGATGAGCCCGGGGGTCAATCTCTACTGCCAGCGCATCCTGATTGATCAGCATTCGGAGAACATCCTGCCGGAATGGCTGCGCTTTCTCAAAGGCGTCATCGACAGCGAGGACCTGCCGCTCAATATCTCGCGCCAGGCCTTGCAGGACAACGCCCTGGTCGCCAAGATCCGCCGGGTGATCAGCAAACGGTTCCTCAAGTTCCTCGAGGATGAGGCGAAAAAAGACGAGGCGGCCTACCTTGAGTTCTGGAAAACGTTTGGCATCTACCTCAAGGAAGGGGTGACCAGCGATTTCGAATACCGCACCGAACTCGGCAAGCTGATGCGCTTCGAGACCTCCAAGTCGGAGGCCGGCACCCCGGTCAGCCTGTCCGACTATCTGCTGCGCATGCATCCCGACCAAAAGGAGATCTACTATATCAATGGCCCGAACCGGGAGGCGATCGAGGCCGGCCCGTATATCGAGATGTTCCGCAAGAAAAACGTCGAACTGATCTATACGATGGAGCCGATCGATGATTTCGTGCTCAGCTACCTCGGCGAATTCGACGGCAAGAAGCTGGTCTCGGCGGACAAGGCGGACCTCTCTCTGGGTGGTGACGATACGCCCCAGAGCGAGAGTGACGAGAAGACCGAGACGCCGCTTGACGACAAAGCGGCCGGGGATCTCGTCAGCTGGCTCAAGGAGACGCTCAAGCAGCAGGTCGCCGAGGTCAGCATCTCCAAGCGGCTGGTCGACGCGCCTGCTCTTATCGTCAACCCCGACGGGTTCATGACCTCTTCGATGGAGCGGATCATGGCCGCCGGCAAGTTCGAAAAAGGCCTCAAGCCGGAGATCGGTAAAAAGAATCTGGAGATCAACCCGGCCAACCCGCTGATCCGCAGGCTGGCCGAACTGGTCAAGGAAGATGAGGTGTTTGCCGTCGAGATCGCCCGCCAGATCCACGACAACGCGATGATCCAGGCCGGGTTGATGGTCGACCCGCTGGAGATGGTCGCCCGCAACTATCGCATCCTCGGCAAGCTGGCCGGCTGAGCGGTTTCATTCGGCAGGCGGGGCATCTACCGTCGGTGCCCCGCCGACTTAACCATTGAAAAAACGGGGATCACAGGCTATAGAGCAGGAGTGCTTCCCGCTTTGGGGAGGTCGGCCACAACGCTCGGCCCCGCCGAAGACGGGATGACGAAGAAGATCGACTTGGGAGAAAATCATGACCCATTGTGCAAGAACGCTTGTCTGCCTGGTCCTGCTCGTCCTTCTCGGCGCCTGCACCGGAAGTCCCGTGCGGCACCTGGCCTCCGACGCGGCGCTGATCAAACCGGGTGTTTCGACCAGAGACGAGGTTCTGACCTATCTCGGCGATCCCGATTCCCGCCAGACGATTTCCGCCACGGCGGAGCGCTGGGTCTATTACGAGGAGCACCAATCGACCCTGCAGCAGGCCCCGTACCTGGGCAAGCTCTTCAATGCCAAGGGCTACGAGCAGATCGTCGTCACCTTTGAAGGGGACAGCGTTGTCGATGTCGGCTACAGCTCCTTCGATGCCGACGAGTATGGCTGGTCGGAAGACTTCGGCTGGCAAGAGAAACGAGAGTGATTGACCGATTTGCCACCATTCGCGAGCGGATGGTGCAGGAACAGCTGGTTCCCCGCGGCATCAGCGACCCGCGGGTCCTCGAGGCGATGCGCACCGTACCCCGGCACCTGTTCGTCGACGACGCGCTGCAGTCCAGGGCCTACGGCGACTTCCCGCTGCCGATTGCCGCCGGCCAGACTATTTCCCAACCCTATATCGTCGCCAGTATGACCGAGGCCCTCGGCCTGCAGGGTGATGAGCAGGTCCTCGAGATCGGCACCGGATCCGGCTACCAGGCAGCCGTTCTCTCCCGGCTCTGCAAAAAAGTCTACACCGTCGAGCGGATCAACTCCCTGCTCGCCTCGGCCCGCAAGGTCTTCGATCTCCTTAAGTATTACAACATCTCATCAAAGCTTGACGACGGCACCCTCGGCTGGCCGGAGTGCGGCCCGTTCGACGCCATCATCGTCACCGCCGGCGGTCCGTCGATCCCCGAACCGCTGGTCGAGCAGCTGAGCGAGCGCGGCCGGCTCGTCATCCCGGTCGGGGACCAATACCTGCAAACCTTGAAATTACTGGAATT
>JAZBPM010000360.1:0-3123 GCA_036351615.1 Desulfofustis sp. | reverse complement strand
CAACCTGCTCGGCTCCCTGTGGGTTCTTGAGCAGGGTCTGAACGAGCTGCTGCACCAGCCACTTTTCGGACACAAGACCTTCACCGGTCTGGCCGACACCGGCGAAATCCTGAAAGACGAGCTGCTTCAGGCGGGGGCCGGCGGCGGCATTCTGCCGGTGGTGGAGGCCCTGTTGCTGGAGTGGCACAACCCGCCGTCAACCGTGGTCGACCAGCTCGATCTGCAGCGGCGGACGGTAACAGAGCTCACCGCCATCGTCGCGGCCGCGGGAGAAAGTCCCTGGGCAACGGAACTGATGGAGCAGGCGACCGGTTGGCAGGTGAACGCGGATCGTTATCTGGGCTGGATCGAAATCCTGGCGGAAAAAACCGGAGAAGAGCTTACCCCGCTGGGAGAAGCGGCCTGTAACGCCATCCGACAGGATCTGGTTCGGGCACCCTCGCTCGCCGCGCTGGCCCATGGCCGGATCGAAGCCATGATCATTCTCAGACGGATCCGAGAGCAGTCGCTACCTCCCGAATCACCGCTGCTGGCCTGGTTCGATCGACTACTGGCCGCCTTTGCCTCCGCCCAATGGCTGGCCGGCGAAACCCTGGCCGTGGCCGAGCAACTCATCAAGACCGTCCAGGAATTGTCGTCCGGGATGGACATGCGCTTTCTCTACGACCCCAAGCGCAAGCTGTTTACCATCGGCTACAACGTCTCGCTGAACCGCCTTGATGACTCCAATTACGACCTGCTGGCCAGCGAAGCCCGGCTCGGCAGTTTCCTGGCCATCGCCCGGGGAGATGTCCCCCTCGATCACTGGTTTTCCATGAGTCGGCCGTATGGCGCAATCGGCCGGCGCCGCGTGCTGCTCAGCTGGACCGGGACCATGTTTGAATACCTGATGCCCTTGCTGTTCCAGCGCTCCTACGACAATTCGCTGCTCGACAAAGCGGCCGGGGAAGCGGTGGCAGTGCAGATTGCTTACGGCCGCAGCCACCACGTACCGTGGGGCATTTCCGAATCGGCCTTCGCCGACCTCGACATGGAGAAGACCTATCAGTACAAGGCCTTCGGCGTGCCGACCCTCGGCCTGAAACGTGGCCTTGAAGAGAAGCTGGTGGTCGCCCCCTACGCCACCCTGCTGGCCCTGCACGTTTCCCCGAGCAAGGCCGTGCGAAACCTCAAGCGGCTGGCTGACTTGGGAATGCTGGCCGAGTACGGTTTTTTCGAAGCGATCGATTTCAGCCGGCAGGCCCAGCATGATCTCGCTCTCCAGGATCCCAAGCGCGGAGTCATCATCAAGGCCTATATGGCCCACCATCAGGGCATGGCTTTTCTGGCATTAATCAACTTCCTGCATGGCGACCCATTTCCGCGCCGCTTCCACAGCGACCCGCGGGTCCAGGCCTTTGAAGCCTTGCTGCAGGAACGCATCCCGACCCTGCCGCCGCTGCACCTGGTCTCGACCCGAAACAGCGAACCGGTGCCCCTGAGCGGCGACCTGGCCGCACCGACGGCTAGCACCTTTACCACCCCGCATACGATCACGCCGATGACCCTGCTTTTGTCCAATGGTCGCTATGATCTGATGATCACCAACAGCGGCGGCGGTTATAGCAGCTGGAAAGGCCGGGAAATCAGCCGCTGGCGCTCAGACCAGACCTGCGATGCCAGGGGGATCTTCTGTTATTTCCACGAGACGGAGCCCGATCGCCTGTGGTCCGCCGCCTATCATCCGGTCGGCGGCACGACTAACGGCTATTCGGTGGACTTCACTCTGGACCGGGCCATCTTCCGGCGCAGTGATGACGACATCGACACTGAAACAGAGGTCAGCATCTCGCCGGAAGACGACGTGGAGGTGCGCCGGATTACCCTGGTAAATCACTCCAGCCGCCGCCGTCAGATCAATCTGACCAGCTATGTTGAATTGTCCATGGCCGCTCACAACGCCGATCGCCAGCACCCGGCCTTCAACAAGCTGTTCATCCAGACCGAGGCGCTTGCCGACTCCCAGGTGCTCCTCGCCTACCGGCGACCGCGCAGTGAAGACGATCCACCGTTGTTTGTCGCTCATTGTCTTACCTCCGCCCCCGCCGAAGAGGGTTTCACCGCCGACGACAATTGGCAGTTCGAAACCGACCGGGCCCGGTTTATCGGCCGTGGGCGGGATCTTGCCAGACCCATGGGGGCGGTACAGAGTCTCGGCAACAGCCAGGGGTTTGTCCTTGATCCGATTCTCAGCCTGCGGCAGAACATTACCCTGGAGCCAGGCCGGCGTTACCAGGTCTGTATGGTGCTCGCGGCCGGAGCCAGCCGCGAAGAAGTTCTTCTCCTGATGGATAAATACAGTGAGCTCCACGCCGCCGGACGGGCCATGGATTTTGCCTGGCATTCGGCTCAGCAGCAGCTGCAGATGCTGCACATCCAGCCCGACGAGGCGCGCCGCTTCCAGCAATTGGCCAGTCACTTACTGTTCCCAAATAGTCTGCTGCGCACGTCCGCCAAACGGTTGGCAGACAATCGCAAAGGGCAGGCCGGACTGTGGCCGTACGGTATCTCGGGCGATCTACCCATCGTCCTGGTCAGCATCGGCGAGCAGCGGGAAATCGCCTTGGTCCGCCAGACGCTCCAGGCCCGCACGTTCTGGCAATTGCACGGGCTGTCGGTCGACCTGGTGATCATCAACGAGGAGGCGGGGAGCTATGAGCAACCGGTCCAGGAACGGCTTGAACAGCTGGTCCAGGCCCATTCCCTGGCAGCCGCCACTGATCGGGCCGGCTCAGTATTTCTCAGGAACGCCAGCCAGCTCCCGGAAGAAGACCTGACGCTTCTCAGCGCTGCCGCCAGTATCGTTCTGGTTGGTGCTCGGGGGCCGTTATCCCGGCAACTGCAAGCACCGGTCGATTCCCCCAAGCCGCCGACGAAAATGGCACGGAAACGGGTTCCCGCGGAGCCTTCTGCCCCACTGCCCTTCATGGAGCTGGAATATTTCAACAGCCTTGGCGGTTTTACCCCGGACGGGCGGGAATACGCGATCTATCTCGGTCCCGACACGAACACCCCGGCGCCATGGGTCAATGTCATCGCCAACCCGAATTTCGGAACGTTGGTCAGTGAAACCGGTGCCGGCTT
>JAZBPM010000359.1:0-13188 GCA_036351615.1 Desulfofustis sp. | reverse complement strand
CAGAAACGAGAGTACCGGCTTCTCGGGTACGTCCCGAAAGACAAAGTCCTGCTGCGCCTCTTTCAGCTCGAGCAAGAGATCGTTGCCCCGCCGCTCGTACGAGCAGGAAACCCTGGCCGCCAGGTCGCGGCCACCACTATCGAGCAGCCCGACAAGAAGCGGCAGGTGCAGCGGCAGCTTGTCCGGTTGGCCCGGCGTCGCCGGCGTCTCCTGGGCAACAGTGACGACATAGGTGCGACTCGGCTCATCCCATTGCTCGGTAACCGTCAACCGTGGGGTACCGGCCTGCACATACCAGCGCTTAAACAGGGTCAAATCACGGCCCGCTGCTTCGGCCAGGGCCGTGACGAAATCGTCGCAGGTCACGGCCTGACCGTCATGCTGGTGGAAGTAACGGTCCATACCACGACGAAACGTTTCCGGTCCGAGCAGGGTGTGCAGCATCCTGATGACCTCGGCTCCTTTATTGTAGATGGTAACCGTATAAAAATTATTTATCTCCAGGTACTGATCGGGTCGAACCGGATGGGCCATCGGTCCGGCATCCTCCCGGAACTGGAATTGCCGGAGCAGGCGAACGTCCTCGATGCGCTGTACCGCAGCGGAATTCATGTCGGCCGAGAACTGCTGATCGCGAAAAACCGTCAATCCCTCTTTCAGGCTTAATTGAAACCAGTCCCGGCACGTTATCCGATTTCCGGTCCAGTTGTGAAAATACTCGTGGGCAATGACCCCTTCGATGGCCAGATAGTCCTGATCGGTCGCACTGCGTGGGTCGGCCAACACATATTTTGCATTGAACAGGTTGAGTCCCTTGTTCTCCATCGCCCCCATGTTGAAATCATCAACGGCGACGATCATATACTGATCAAGGTCATATTCCCGTCCGTAGACCTGTTCATCCCATTTCATCGCTTTTTTCAGCGAGACCATGGCGTGTTCGCATTTATTACGGTTGCGTTCATGGACATAGATCTGCAGGGTCACGCGTCTCCCCGAAGCGGTGACGAACTCGTCTTCGCTCTTGACGAGATCGCCGGCAACCAGCGCAAAGAGATAGCTCGGTTTGGGAAACGGATCTTGCCATTCGGCGAAATGAAAACCGTCGTCCAGCTCTCCGACGGCCACCAGATTGCCGTTGGCCAGCAGTACCGGGCACTCCTCTTGCGGTGCTTCAATACGTGTCGTGTAGCGGGCCAGGACGTCGGGACGGTCGAGAAAGTAGGTTATCCGGCGAAACCCTTCCGCTTCACACTGGGTGCAATAGATGGAAGAAGAACGGTACAGGCCGCTCAACGCGGTGTTGTCTTCGGGATCGATTCTGGTGGTAACTAGCAGGTTGAATAGCTCCGGCACGTTTTCAATAATCAGTTCCCGATCCGTTACGCGAACATCCTGCAACGATATCCGCCGACCATCGAGACGCAGCTCGACCAGCTCGAGTTGTTCGCCGCAAAGGCGCAGCGGCCCATTGCTCCTGTCGGCCGACGGATTGCGCCTGATCGTTGAGCGGGCCTGGACGATCGTGCCCCGCTGCTTGAGATGAAACGTGAGGAATAACTCGTCGATGAGAAATTCCGGTGGCCGATAATCAATCAGCCTGATCGGTTGGAAATTTTGTCCGTTCACTCCATTACTCCTTGCAAATCATGAACCGGGCAGCCCATACGTCATCGAGAACGTTGACAGGCGCCGCCTTTTCATGCTAGTTGAAACATTTCACCGTCCAATCTGCCTGTGCAGCACGGACGAAGGGTTACCGGTCTGATACCGCCAATGAGCGCTTGTTCGCGCTCCGCTTTTCTTACAGGATATATAACCATGATCACGATAAACGAGCATTACAAGAAATTGCAGGCATCCTATCTCTTCTCCGATATCGCCAAAAGGGTAGCCGCCCACCAGCAGGCTCACCCCGATCAGCGCATTATCAAACTGGGCATCGGTGATGTGACCAAACCGCTGCCGGCGGCCTGCATCGAGGCATTTCATCAGGCCGTCGATGAAATGGGGCGAGAAGAGAGTTTCCGCGGATACGGACCGGAACAGGGGTATCTGTTTTTACGTGAGAGTATTGCCAAGCATGATTTCCAGGACCGCGGCGCCGCCATCTCCGCCGACGAAATCTTCGTCAGTGATGGTGCCAAGTGCGATACCGGCAATATCCAAGAACTCTTCAGCACCGATATCGTCGTTGCGATACCGGATCCTGTCTATCCCGTATATCTGGACACCAATGTCATGGCAGGTCGTACCGGCACGTACGAAAACGGCCGATACTCCGGTGTCGTCTATCTGGAATCGCTTCGGGAAAACAATTTTATCCCGGCACTACCGGCCACGCCTGTGGATTTGATCTACCTGTGCTTTCCGAACAATCCGACCGGTTCCACCATCTCCCGCGCAGAGTTGCAGACTTGGGTCGATTACGCCCGAGACAATCGGGCCTTGATCCTGTTCGACGCGGCCTATGAAGCATTTATCCGTGATGAATCATTGCCCAAGTCGATATTTGAACTCGACGGCGCCGAGGAAGTGGCCATCGAATTCCGCAGCTTTTCCAAGAGCGGAGGATTTACCGGCTCCCGCTGCGCTTACACGGTCGTGCCGAAGGCCTGCATGGCCTACGATAGCTCCGGTACACCGCAGTCGCTGCACGATCTCTGGCACCGCCGTCACTCGACAAAATTCAACGGCGTCTCCTACCCGGTACAACGAGCGGCCGAAGCACTGTACAGCGCCGACGGCAAACAGCAGGCCAAAGAGTTGATCAACTATTACCTGGATAATGCTGCCCTGATCAGGGCAGCGATGACCGAGCTGGGGTACGCGTGTGTCGGCGGCGACCACTCCCCCTACATCTGGATCGAAGGCCGGGGCGATTCCTGGCAGTTTTTTGACCGACTGCTCCAGCAGGCCGGCGTTGTTTGCACGCCGGGCGGCGGTTTCGGTAAATGCGGTGCCGGCTATATTCGGCTGTCCGCTTTTAATTCACGGGAAAATGTTGAGGAGGCGATGGAGCGCATCAAGCAATCGTTCGGCTAGCAGGGCGGCAATCGACAAGCCGGCGGATCTTGATTCTATCGAAACGATCGAGCCGGCTTGAATTTGATATGTTCATCCTTGCCGAATAATTCCGAAACACTGTTGATCACGGCGTGTTCGTCGAGCCAATCGAGCACTCCCTCAACCAGGCGCTCCGGCGCCGACGCACCGGCGGTAATACCGACGCTGGCGACCCCGTTCAGCCATCCGGGTTGCAGGTCTTCTCGATCGTCAATCAGATAGCTGCGGCAGCCACTACTCTCGGCGACCTCTTTGAGGCGGTTGGAATTCGAACTGTTCTTCGAGCCGACCACGAAGATCAATTCGGCCCGAGCGGCAAGCTGGCGCACCGCATCCTGCCGATTCTGGGTCGCATAACAGATATTTGATTCGGCCGGCCCTTTGATATCCGGGAAGCGCTGCCGCAGAATGGCACGAACCCCGGCCACATCGTGTTGACTGAGCGTCGTCTGCGTGACGTAGGCAACTTTGTCCATCGAGTTGACCACAACCTGCCCCGCCTCCCGCTCATCGGCCACCACGTGAACCCGATCGTCGACTCGTCCCGCCGTTCCTACCACTTCGGGGTGCCCGTGATGGCCGATGATGATCACATCATACCCCTGACTGTGGTATTGTTCGACCAGGCGATGAATCCCGGTTACCAGCGGGCAGGTGGCATCGATGGTTTTCAACCCGCCGGCCTCGGCTCGACGTTCCGTTTCCAGGGAGACACCATGGGCACTGAATATACAAATCCCGCCGGCAGGAATATCGTGCAGATCTTTGACGAACCGGGTGCCGAGTTGTTCCAACTCGGCGAGGACGTGACGGTTATGGACGATTTCGTGCAGGACGAAGACCGGGGCGCCTTCGTCCTGCAGGGTTAATTTGACAGTCTCGATGGCCCGTACGACACCGGCGCAGAAACCACGCGGCGACGCCAGTACGACATCGATTTCCGGCAGTATCATCGTTCCGGTTTTTAGTTGTTCGGCACGATAATCACCGGAATCGTCGCATACCGCGGGACCCGGCGAGCGGTAGACCCGACGATATCGGTACCGAAAATCCGGCGGGTGGATTTCCCCATGACGATCAGGTCTGCCTGATGCTTTTGTGCGGCTTTGATAATTTCCTCACTGGGGCGGCCGCTGACGACAAGCAATTCCTTTACCCGGATATCCTGCCGATCACGGCTCTGCTCCTCTTCTTCGCAGAACTTCTCCAACCTGCTCTTCATCGTCTTCAGGACCGAACGCATGTTATCCTGAAATATTTTTTTTGCATCCACATCGGTCAGGTACGTCTCAACGATGGCCTGCGCTGCCGAGGACATTGGTTCAACCACGTGCAGCATGGTGATCTCGGCTTCATAGCGCCGGGCCAGACTGATTGCCGTGCGAAAAACCGGCCGAGTATGTTTACCCAGATCAGTAGCATACAAAATAGTTTTGAATTCCGGCAACATTCCGATTCTCCTCAATTCCTGTTAAAAAGCGTGAACCTCCAACTTCTCGACCCACGATAACCATGGTGAACGGTTTGTCGATGGTACCTCAGGGTCAAACCGGTGCGCCGGACCGAAACTCCCGAACAGCCGTAATCAGTGCGGCGCACCTCTGGATGGATCAATACCCTTTCAATTTGTCGATATACTCCGGCAAGAACAGAGAGATTTGCGGAATATAGGTAATCAGCCCAAGAAAAACGAGCATCAGACAGAGCCATGGCAAGGCCGCCTTGATGACCCAGCCCATGGAATTGCCGGTTATACCTGACATGACAAAGAGATTCAAACCGACCGGCGGCGTCAGCATGCCGATCTCCATGTTAACGACCATTACGATACCCAGGTGAATCGGATCGATTCCCAGCTGCAACGCAATCGGGAAAAGGATCGGCGCCATGATCAGCAGGATCGCCGACGGTTCCATGAAATTGCCGGCGGCAAGCAGCAGCAGGTTGACCACGATCAGAAACATCCAGGGCGATAGACCGAGTTCGACGATGATCGAAGCGATGTGGTGCGGAATACGTTCGGTGGTCAGTACATGGGCAAAGAGCATTGCGTTGGCGATGATGAACAACAGCATGATGCTGACCTTGGCCGCATCCATCAGCACCTTGTTGACATCCCGGTCGAAAATGCACTTCGGCAGAGCCAACGTGATCTGCCAGCTGTTGCGAAACAAGGCAGCACCCAGCGACTCGCCGGGCTTGAACCACGGCTGTTCCTTCATCGGCCCCATGTCACGGTAACCGAAACAGGCAATACCGAAGGCGTAAACCGCAGAGACGGCGGCCGCTTCGGTGGGACTGGCGATACCTCCATAGATCGAACCAAGGACGATGATAATCAGCATCAGCCCGCCCAGTGCGCTCCATCCGGATGACAGGAGTTCCTTGAAGCCGACCCAGGGAAGACTCGGCAGGCTGCGATACCGGGCGACGATATAGATTACGACCATCAGCATCAGCCCCATCAGCAGTCCGGGCAGGAAACCGGCCATGAACATCCGTGCTGCAGACACCTCGGTTGCCGCCGAATAGACGAGCATGACAATGGACGGCGGGATAAGGATGCCCAGGGTGCCGGCGGTGGTGATGACACCGGCACCGAAACTCTCCGGGTAACCGATCTTGAGCATGCCGGCAATGCAGATGGAACCGATTGCGGCGACCGTTGCCGGTGACGAACCGGAAACCGCGGCGAAAATCATACAGGCCACGACCGAGGCCATCGCGACGCCGCCCTTGATGTGGCCGACCAGGCCGGTGGCAAAGCGGATGATTCGCTTGGCGACCCCGCCGGTGGACAGAAACGACGATGACAGGATGAAAAAGGGAATGGCCAGCAACGTATAATGTTTAGATAGTGCTTCGAACAATTTCAGTGAGATCGAGGCGATCGAGTCGTTCGAGAACATCAGAATGGTGCCGATACTCGACAATCCGAGCGCCAAGGCTATCGGCATGCCCAACAGCATACAGCCGAAAAGTAAGATAAACAATGCGGCGGTGGTCATACCATGCCCTCCTTTTTCAACTCCTCGACTATGGCCATGCTCTCTTTGGCCTCGTCGGCATGGCGAAATACCTCGACGTCCCCAAATACTACCGTCCAAAGCAGGATAAGCAGCCGAACACCGAGAAAAATGAAACCAATCAAAAGAATACTGTGGGCTACCCAGGTTGGGATAAAGCGCAGGTCCTCCAGACTGATGCCGAGCATTTTCACTTTGCCGAGATAGATCCAGGCACCGTAAATAACGAGCCAGCAATAGATCAAGCTGAGGACACAGGCGATGCCGGTCAGAATTTTCCGTCCCAGCGAGGGGAAAATCTTGACGAAGGCATCCATGCCGATATGGGCACCGAGCTTAAGGCAATAGGAGGCGCCGAACAAGACCATCCAGGCGCTCAGATGCAGGGTCAATTCCTGGGACCAGATCCAGGCCTTGCCGAAGCCGAACCGCATCACCACATCAACAAATACGAGGAGGGTACAGGTTACCAGAAACAGGGCAATGATCCCTTCCTCAATCTTATTTACAATTTTCAAAAACATTGCCGACCTCTTGCGCAATCTGCGGACAAGCATCAGGGCAGGAACTCACCGTGCGGGAACCCCTGCCCTGTTCTCTCAAGCCCGTCCCGTTAGGGATGCTGATTATTCATTGGAGGCATAGGCAGCGTCGATCAAATCCTTGCCGATCTCTTCCTCGAATTTCTGCCACACCGGTTTCATCGCTTCAACCCAGAGGGCGCGTTCTTCCGGAGTCAGGTAAATGATTTCGGAACGGCCGGAGTCGATGATTTTCTGCTTGTCATCCAGTGCTTTTTGAGCGGCAACTTCATTACCGAAGGCAATTCCTTCATTCAGGGCTTTCTTTACTTCGGCGCGAATGTCGTCCGGCAGACCGTTCCAGAACTCGGCCGAGGTAACGACGAGATAGTCGATCAGGCCGTGGTTGGACTCGGTGATGTAGGGCTGTACCTCGAAAAATTTCTGGGAATAAATATTAGACCAGGTGTTTTCCTGGCCATCGATCGCTTTGGTCTGCAGCAGGGTGAAGACCTCGGAAAACGGCTTTTTCAATGGCATGGCGCCAAGCGCTTCGAACTGAGCGGCCAGTACGTTGGATGCCTGAATCCTGAACTTGAGTCCGCGGGCATCTTCCGGTACGCGAAGCGGTTTATGGGCGGAAATCTGCTTCAGGCCGTTATGGATGTAACCGAGGCCGATCAACCCTTTGCTCTCCATGGACATCAGCAATTCATTACCGATGTCACTCTGCTGAAAACGCTCGGCGGCAGCCATATCGGAGAACAGGAACGGCAGGTCGAACACCTGCAGCGATTTGGTGTAGCGATCGAACTTGGAAAGACTCGGTGCAGCCAGTTGCACATCACCTAAGGCCATGGCCTCGAGCACCGTATCGTCGCCAAAAAGCTGCGAGTTCGGGAAGACTTCAACAACTACTTTGTCGCCCATGCGCTCGGCGACCAGGTCCCGAAACTTGTTGGCTGCCTGGCCTTTCGGGGTGTTCTCGGCAACAACATGGGCGAATTTGATGGTAATCGGGGCAGCGATTGCCGTGCCGATTGCCAGCATACTTGATACCGCCGTAATGGCAAGAATCTGGGTAACCTTTCGCAACATGACAACTCCTCCTCATTGTGTTGGTTTGTCCCTTGGCCGGAGCAGTCCTGAACATGGTTGTCGAGCAGACTGCACGGCACGACGAATCGAATATCGTCGGGTGCGGGGTAACACCTCAGCATCTGCAAAGAACGGTCCAGACAGGAACAAAAAGTTCTTCCGAAATATCGGGCAACAGAGCGCAATCGGGGATTGCCGGGTTATAACAATTGGCGGAAATCCGCCAATTGCTGTCCGTCGGCGAGGGGGAAATCCGCCAACGGTTTTGCCTCACTATCTGTTCTGTATCCTGAAAAGCGATCCATTTCGAACCGATTGGGAACCATCGCAAGCGACACCGCAGAAACCGGACGGCGCGGAGAAGCAGGTCCTAATGGGTAGAAGGAGGACAACTCTTCACCGCTCCGGCGGGAAATTGAAAAACGATTCGCTGTCACTCCTTGAAATCGCTTTTATCAAGACCATACTTACGCATTTTGTCTGACAGGGTTTTGCGCGGAATAGACAAGGTGTCCATGGCCTTTTTGATCGACCCGTTGCCGGCAGCAAGCGCCTGCTCGATCAGGCTGCGTTCGAACCGCTCGACCTGTTCTGCCAGGCTGCGGGCCTCGGAGTGAACGGAGCCGCTCATCAAACGGTCGATCCGCCAGTCATTCTGCGCCCCGAGCAGTACATAGCGCTCGGCCACATTACGCAGTTCGCGGACGTTGCCCGGCCAGGAATAAGCCATAAGGGCATTCATCTGATTGTTGTCCGGCAACGGTGCTTCCTGCTGATATCGGTGCGATGCGACGAGAACGAAGTGGCGAAAAAGCAGCGGAATATCTTCACGCCGTTCACGGAGCGGCGCCAGGCGCAATTGCACGACACTGAGCCGATAATAGAGATCTTCACGGAAGGTTCCCATGCCGGTCAGTTCTTTGAGGTCCGACTTTGCTGCGGCAACCACCCGCAGATCGAGCAGGATCGGTTTATTTGATCCGAGTCGCTCGACCGTTCGCTCCTGCAGCGTCCGCAACAGGTGCACCTGCACCCGCAGGGGCATTGATTCGATTTCGTCGAGCAGCAGCGTCCCGCCGTTGGCATATTCGAATTTACCGATCCGCTGCTCGCGAGCATCGGTGAACGCTCCGGCCTCATGGCCGAATAACTCGCTCTCGATCAACGAATCGCTGACTGCGCCGCAGTTTACCGCGACAAAGTTTCTCGATCGCCGGCGGCTCTGCTCGTGAAGGGAGCGGGCCACCAGTTCTTTGCCGGTTCCGGTCTCTCCGGTGATCAACACGTCAGCCCCGGTATCGGCGATCTGGGCGATGGTGGTGCGAAGCGCTTCCATTTGAACGGTGCGGCCGATAATCCTCGGACCAAGAACTTCCTGTGCTTCCAGTTCACGGCGCAGCGTCCTGTTTTCCAGAGTCAGGGCCCGTTTCTCCAAGGCCCGTTGCACGGTTTTGACCAGTCGTTCCGAAGAATAGGGTTTTTCTATAAAATCGTAGGCACCGTCGCGCATCGCCTGAACGGCGGTGGAGATATCGCCGTGACCGGTAATCAGGATGACCGGCAGATCACTGTCGACTTCCCGGACCGCCGCCATGAAGGACAGACCGTCCATCTGCGGCAATCTGATATCGCAGACGACAACCCCGGGCCAGTGCGCATCGATCGCGGGAAGGGCGGCTTCCGCCGTTTCGTGGCAAACCACTTCCATATCTGCCAACTCCAGCGTCTGGGTGTTGGCCTGCCGGATGTGCTTTTCATCGTCGATAAAGAGTACTTTATTGCTCGTTTTCATTCTGCTGATCCACTATGATCAAGGAGATAACGAACCGGGCTCCTGATTCCGCCGGTTCAAGAACGATGGCGCCGCCCATCTCCTTGAGTATGCGTTTACTGATCGTCAAGCCCAGTCCAAGTCCCTGCCCCGGTTGTTTGGTCGTAAAAAACGGGTCGAAGATCTCATTGACATGGTCCCCTGCAATACCGGGACCGCTGTCGTGAATAACGATTCGCGCCCGATCGTCTTCAACGCATGCGTCGATGGCGATCTCTTTCTCATGGCATGATTCAACGGCCTGCATCGCGTTGTTCAGGACGTTCACCAGCACCTGCTGAAGCAGGACCTGGTTGGCCGATACCTGCAGGTTTTCCGGCTGAATTCGGACGTGTACTGCAATTTTGTTCTTCCGGATGCCGGAGGCCAGGATCTCCAATGCGCCGTCGATAACACCATGCAGCGGCACGATCTCCGGTTTGCCGCTGCTCTTGCGGGAAAACTCTTTCAACTGGATACCGATCTGGGCCATCCGGTCCGTGAGTTCGCTGATCTGGGCCATGTTCCAGGCCGCTTCGATCTCTCTGCCTTTTTCCAGAAATTGCCGTGCGTTATCGGCGTAGCTTCGGATAGCGGCAAGAGGCTGGTTCAACTCGTGATTGATCCCCGCAGACAATTGTCCCAGAGTGGCCATCTTGGCGGCGTGCACCAATTCCGATCGAGTTCGCCGCAATACATCTTCGGTACTCTTTCGTTCCTGTATCTCGCTGAGCAGTTTCCGATTGGCCTCGACCAGTTCAGCGGTTCGCTCCTGAACCCTGGTTTCCAGGTGCTCATTGGCTTCCTGCAGGGCCTGACGGCTCCGATCTTCAAAACGCTTGATCTCCGCCAACCGTCGCCTGCGTTGAGCGAGAACCGTCAGCAGCAGATAGGAAATAATGATCGCCGAACCGACCAGTACATTAGTGGCGAGGATCCTCTTGCGCAGCGGACGGGTATCAGACAAGATATGAACGTTCCAACCGGCTTCGTCCATCTCCCTGACCTGCTCCAGCACCGTTGCCGAGGTGGTAGTGCCCTGCTCATCGAGATTGATTACCTTACCAAACGGATAATCTTGAATCCGGCGCATTGCGATAGGCCGAATATCGGCATCGGGATACCGCCGGCTTTTCTTGACCATGGCCAACGTACGCGGTGAAATCTCGCCGATGGTTCGAAACCGCCAGTCGGGACGAGTGGTCAAGAAAATGACGTCTTCGGGGTCGGTAACGATAAACGTCGCGTCATGGTATCCCCAGCTCTTTTCAACTGAGTCGATGTCGATCTTGATAACCACGGCGCCGAGAATCTCGTGCTCCAGACGCACCGGATAGGCAAAATAATAACCGCGCTTGATCGATGTCGTGCCAAGGGCGAAATATCGACCGAGCTGTCCTTTCATGGCTTGTTGAAAATAAGGCCGGTAACTGAAATTACGTCCGACAAACGGGCGCTCATCCTGCCAATTGCTGGCGGCAATGGTCAAGCCGTCCTTGTTCATCAGATAGGTGTCGGAAGCGTTACTGATGTCGTTGACCGTCTGCAAGTAGCGATTGAAGGCCTCGATCCGCTCCCGCCCGCCCGGATTGATCAAAAAACCCACCAGATTCTTGTCTCGTGCAAGCAGTTCCGGAAGGCTCTCATATTTCCCGAGCACGCCACGAAGGTAGAGGACAAACAGGTCGAGTTGAACGGAGCTTTGCTCGGCAAGTTCCTCGAGCCCTTTTTTATACGTCGCAGTCGATACGCCAAACAATACCAGCACCATCACGGCAAGCGTGGTAATCCAACCACTGACGGAGCGAATTGCAAGAAATTTGACGCCATACATCTAAAGTCCGCTTCCCCTCTTCCCGATTTATCAAAAAAGAGCTTCGACGCTGACAAGGGCTGCGCCGCATTGCTCTTTCTCGTTGACATCACTTATGGACAATGGTAGCTCTACCTTACTCTTGTTTGTTTTCAATATGTTAAGCAAAGAGGTCATGATGTCTGCCCGCTTTTGGGTGCTCGTAACAGCGCTGCTGGTCACCTTTTCATGCTGCGGCTGTGCCGACAATACCGGTCGGTACCTCCCTGTCTACACCAATACGCCGCGCATCAGCACCCTCGGATTTTCAGTGCTCCCGCCGCCGGGCCAAGGTTGGTATGAGCGAGTCAACCGGGATAGCCTCTTTTATGTCAAAAAGGTGGATTCCGACACCTACTCGATCGCAAGTCGCGCCACTGAAGTACATTTCAGTGAGGAATTTCCCGAAATAAATGATTTTCTTGCCCATGTGAAAGAACGGAAACTGATCAGCGTTGATCCATCGTTGATTCGCAATGTCCGCCTCTCTTTTGACGTCAGTGAAAAATCAGAAAGGTGCGTCCGCTATCGGCAATGCTATGAAGACCACCGTGCCGAAGGATCGCACGAGCTCTCGGCTCAGCCGTTTACCATCGTCTCAAACACCGGTTTGATCTGTGTCCACCCCGATAATGATCGCCTCGGAATCGACCTGTTTTATCAGGAACGGCAGTCTTCCGGCAAGCCGGCCCCGTCTTTTGCCAGCGAAGGCGAATCCTTTTTAGCCAGTCTCTCTTTCCTCTCTCTTACCGCGCAACGCTGAAAACTAAACCGCTGCTCCTGTTAGCGGCAGGAGATGTCCCGCTCGACCAATGCTGCCTTGACTTGCCGGATACCAATCTCACGGCGATGAAAGATACCGGCAGCCAGGGCCGCTTCGGCACCGGTCTGCTCGAACACCTCGACAAAGTGCTCGGGTCTGCCGGCGCCGCTCGAGGCGATGACCGGAATACTCACCCGTTCTTTGACGTGATTGATCAACTCGATATCAAAACCGCTGTTGGTGCCGTCTCGGTCGATACAATTGAGCAGAATCTCTCCGGCCCCGAGTCGCTCGCATACCGTGACCAATTGAATGACATCGATATCCCGCCCTTCACGCCCCCCTTTTACGGTGCACTGATACCAGCAGTATCGCTCGCCGCCTGGTCCGGGCTGCGCTGTGGCTATTACCTGATGGGTCGTTTGCTCCGGATCGGAAACATAGATGCGGCGGGGATCGACCGAGATGACCACCGCCTGTGCACCGTAGACTGCGGAAATCTGCTCGATGGCGCTCTTGCCGGTGGCCTGTCCGCTCGCCAGGAAGGCCTCGACGGTATACACCGCGTCGCTGCCGATCGATATCTTGTCCGCCCCGGATCGAAAATACTCGGAGGCGACGTCGAGTGCGGAATGAAACACCCCGTCTGAATCGGTAAAGGCACGTATGCCGCCACCGATCGTCAACGGTACGAACACCTTCTCCGACGTCCGCCGCAACACCTCGAGCATCGGTTGGTCGGCAAGTGGGAAATCCCTGAAACCGGTAATGTTGAGGAAAGTGATTTCATCGGCACCTTCTTCGAAATAACGCTGAGCCAGCTCCACCGGTTTCCCGAGGTTGCGAACCTCGCCATCTGCCCGCACGTCGTATTGATCACCCTTGGTCACCACCAGATCACCCCGGTCATTGCTGCGCACGTCGAGGCAGGCGATGATCCGTTTGGCCAAGTGCGTTTTATCACCGGAAACCGTGGTGCCGCCAGGTCGCACGATAATCGACTCGTTTTGAAGAAACCGGCCCAGGATGGTGAGCCCGGCAGCACCGCTTTT
>JAZBPM010000358.1:0-9947 GCA_036351615.1 Desulfofustis sp. | reverse complement strand
TCACCCCCTGTACATCCTGTTCTCGTCGGGGACCACCGGCAAGCCCAAGTGCATCGTTCACGGTATCGGCGGCACCCTGTTGCAGCACCTCAAAGAGCACCAGCTCCACTGCGATATCAGGCCCGGTGACCGCGTCTTCTATTTCACGACCTGTGGCTGGATGATGTGGAACTGGCTGGCCAGCGTACTGGCCAGCCGGGCGGCACCGGTCCTCTACGACGGCTCGCCGCTTTATCCCGATGCCGGGGTCTTGTGGGATTATGCCGAACAGAGCCAGGCGAGCCTATTCGGCACCTCGGCCAAGTATCTTGACCTGCTCAAGAAGCAGAAGTTCGAGCCGGCTGGCTCTTTCCCGCTGCGAGCCCTGCGTACCGTCTGCTCGACCGGTTCGGTGCTGGCACCGGAGAGTTTCGATTACGTCTACCGCTCGATCAAACAAGATGTCTGCCTGGCTTCGATCTCCGGCGGGACCGATATCGTCTCCTGTTTTGTGCTCGGCTGTCCGCTCCTGCCGGTCTATCGTGGCGAGTGCCAGTGCCGCGGGCTCGGTATGGCCGTCGAGGTCTTCGATGAGGGGGGGCGACCGGTGATCGACGAGCAGGGCGAGCTGGTCTGCCCCCGGCCGTTTCCGTCGCAGCCGCTCGGTTTCTGGGGGGATACGGACGGCAGCAGCTACCGCCGGGCCTATTTTGCCACCTACGACGGCATCTGGCACCACGGCGATTACATCACCTTGACCGGCCGCGGCACGGTGATTATCCACGGGCGTTCCGATACCACCCTCAATCCCGGCGGCGTGCGCATCGGCACCGCGGAAATCTACCGTTGCGTCGAACAGCTCGACGAGGTGTTGGAATGCATCGCCGTCAGTCAGCAGTGGCAGGGGGACACCCGGATCGTTCTCTTCGTCGTGCTACGCCCGCCGCTTTTCCTGACCGAAGAGATATCGGGCAGGATTCGCCGGGCCGTACGCGAGGGCTGTAGTCCGCGCCACGTGCCGGCCAAAATCGTCCAGGTGAAAACGATCCCCCGGACCAAATCGGGCAAAATTGTCGAGACCGCGGTACGCGAGGTCATCCACCGGCGGCCGGTGCGAAATCGCGGCGCCCTGGCAAACCCCGAGGCCCTGGAGCAGTTCCGGGATCGCCCGGAACTACTCGAGTAAGCATCTAACCCACCGGCGGGACAGGTTTTAACCTGTCCTCCGCTGACTAAAGAACGGCGGGACTGATGTGTCACCGGTCTTCCGCCCTTTATCGGCTATTTATCGATGTTTTCTTTGTTGATGGGAACTTCTTCGCCCTGGTGGCTGAGATAAAGCTCACCAAATCCTCCGGTTATCAGTTTGTCCTGGTGGAACGTACATTTTTTGTAAAAGTAGCTGCCGTCTGATTTTTTCGCCAGTGCAACCGCGGCCAGGTATCGAGATTTGACGGGGGTATTGCCGCCGTTCACTCGCTCAATCCACCAATCCTTATCGGTGATGTTCAGTCTGTAAACATTTTCCCAGCCACCATTTTTCAGGAGAGAACGCATGCTCTCGGCGATGCGTTCATCCTTCATCCCGGCCGGCGGCAAGGTCCTCGCCGCGACAACACTACCGGCAATGGCTTCATGGAGACGAGCGTAGTGCCGATAATCGTCTCCTTCGATCGTCAATTGACCGGAAGCCCAACTCTTGCCGTAATAGGGCAGATCGAAGGTGATCGTATGGCTGCCGGGTTGCAGTTTTCCGAGATGATCGGTCAGTTCATTCGGTCCTTGGACGGTTGTCGGGTTTGATTTTCCGTACGTGATATTGGGGTCGCTGTAGGCTTTCAGCTCAGAGGGCTGCGGGGCAATATCGAAGACCAGGTAGTTACGGTTGGCGTATTCACGGCTCGTAATCGTTACAAATTGGGCGTGAATTGGTGTGCCGTCGATGGCAACGTTCACTCGTACACTGAAATCCTTCTCCTTTTCAAATATTTCAGCCAAAGGCCGTGTCAGTTTGATGATGCCGTAGATGTGGTCACCCGCTGTGAATGTATCCTGCGCAGCTACAGCATCCGCATTTTTGATGGGAGACCGGCTGAACAGGAAACTGCCCTGGTCCGCTTGTGCCTGTGCCAGTTCGGCGCTGAAAGCCTTGTCCAGTTCATCAAAATCGGCCAGTTTGCCCCGAATATATTTGGCTCGGCTGTCCGCTTCGGGGCAGAGCCCCTCGGGATAGTCGTTCACCGTTGTCCGGGCTTCGCCGAAGATGAGCCGCCATTTGGCAAACAGGGCCTGGTCGTCGGTTGGATAGGCGGATAATACTTTTTCTCCTTGCATGAATTGCTGCAGCATGGCGCTCCACTCGTCACAACTGGCTTCGGCAGCCTTTCGTGAGGCCTGCTGCTCGAGTCGTTCCCGGTTCTGCTGTTCGGCCAGCTGCTTCTGTCGGTCCGCTTCGGCCGCTTGCTGTGCTTTGTCACGCTGAGCGGCCTCCGCTTCAACGGCAACCGCCTCGGTGAGCGCTTGGTTCCATGTCTCCCTGACGTCGGTCAGACGCTTGACTGCCGCGACGAAGACGGGATGGTCCGCAGAAAATTGTCCCTGATACCGCTTTTCGATTTCCTGCATATACCCTTCGGCCCGGTTCAGGTCGAGCTTTGCCCGCTGCGCACGGTCTGCCGGTGACCCGACTCCGGTGGTGAGTTTCTTCTCGACCGTGTCGAGCTCTTTGTACATTTTCTCGATCCTGTTCGTCACACCGCCGGGTAGTTTTTCGCTCGGTGCTGAAGTTGTCGCCGGTTCGGCCTGTTTGTTGTGCTCGTCTGTGACAATGCCGGTTTCCTTGCCCACGGTCTTTGCCGTGTCAACAGCACTGTCGACGATCTCTTCGGTGGTTTTGGCGATACTCTTGCCGGTCTTGGACAGTGTATCGGTTACGCTGTCCATGAAACCGGCGTAACAGGAGGATGCCATAACGAAAGCTCCGGCTGCGAGAACAGTGTACACCAGTATGTTTGCCACGGTTTTCATCGATTGTTCCTCATTTGGTGAGTATTTATAACGGGATAAAAACCTTCCTCACAGCTCGTCAATATAGAGACCTGCCGATAAATAGCAAGACATTTTGCATCTTCTGTTAGGCAAAATGCAATGTTATTACAACACCATGCCACAACGTGACAGGTGAATGTCCGCCGCGAATCTCAGCTACGAGGGCATTGTAAAAATCTAGAAATCAAGGGTATCCGCTGATGTCACTTACCAGTCAGTTACAGAGGGCTTATAGTATCTGAACCTATCACTGGCAGGTTTCTGTTCTGCCGGTCGGCATATGCAGGCGGGAATCAGAGCCGGAATCTGCTTTTTTGGAACCTTGAAAGCATCATGCCGGGGGCACGGGACAGATGAAAAATCTTGTCGACCAGCAGAGCATGAATTCCGTTTTGTGTACAATCCTCGAAGGGACTGCCACTGAGACCGGAGAAGCATTTTTTTCAGCTCTGGTCGTCAATCTGGCTGCTGCGCTTCAGGTGCCTGCAGCCTGGGTAACCGAGTACACCGCCGAATACGAAACACTCAGACCGCTGGCGTTTTTCCTGGACGGCCGTTTGCGGGACGATGTCGAAGCAGCTGTCAGGGGCACACCTTGTGAAGTGGTCGTCAAGAGCGGGCAGATCTACCATGTGGCCGATGAGGTCGCCGGGACCTTTCCGAATGATCCGGATCTGGCCGCTATGGGCATGGTCAGCTATCTCGGGATCCCCTTCAAAGACACCGCCGGAAAGATTCTGGGGCACTTGGCGGTCATGGATCGAAAGCCGATGCCTCACAAGGAGACCACGCTCGCCATCATGCGTATTTTTGCCGCACGTGCTGCAGCTGAAGTACGCCGCATCGAGGCTGAAAACCGTGTACTGGAGCGTGAACAGCGGTTGCGTCGGCTGCTCGACACGGCCCCGGATGCGATTGTCGAACTCGACGATCGGCTGGCCATTCGCTTGGTCAACGCCGAGGCCGTCAATGCCTTGCACATTAGCGTTGATCAGGTCCGTGGCCTGAACTTTACCGACTTTTTGTCGGCATCGGGTGCCACCCTGCTGCGCGATGTGGTTGGGCAGATGGCCGCCGATCAACAGCTGGCAAAAAAATGTTGGCTGCCCGACCATCTGATCATCTGCGCTGCGGATGGATCGGAATTCAGGGCCGAGGCCACCCTGTCCCGGTTTGATGCCGCCACCTACTGCTCGATAATCCTTATCTTGCGCAACATCACCGAGCGCCTGGACGCTGAAGCAAAGATCCGGACGCTGCGTACGGAGGCCGACCAGCTCAAAGAAGAGCTCAAAGATATTGGCGGTTTTGACGAGATTATCGGCAGCAGCCAGGCACTGTTAAGTGTTCTCAATGATGTCAGCCAGGTGGCAGATACCGACGCTACCGTCCTGCTGTGCGGGGAAACGGGTACGGGCAAAGAGTTGCTGGCTCGCATGGTTCACGCCGCAAGCCACAGAAAACAAAAGCCACTGATCAAACTCAACTGCGCGACCATCCCGGCCGGTCTGATGGAAAGCGAGTTGTTCGGTCATCGCAGAGGTGCCTTTACCGGTGCTACTCAGAACCGTGAGGGGCGATTTGCACTGGCCGATGGCGGCACTCTTTTTCTTGATGAAATAGCAGAATTACCGCTGGAACTTCAGTCCAAACTCCTGCGGGTACTGCAGGAGGGTGAATTTGAGCCGGTGGGCAGTTCGCAAACACGCAGCGTTGATGTGCGCGTCGTGGCGGCTACCAACAAAGATTTGGAAAAGATGATGGCCGCCGGCCAGTTCCGGCAGGACCTGTATTACCGGCTGAACGTCTTTCCGATTGTGTTGCCGCCGCTGCGCGACCGCGGCGACGATGTGATCCTGCTGGCCACCTACTTTGTCGAGCGATTTGCCCGCCGGATGGGTCGTCGCGTTATGCCGTTCAGGCCCATCGACGAGCTCCGCCTGAAATCGTATGCCTGGCCCGGCAATGTCCGGGAACTGCAAAATGTCATGGAACGGGCGGTTATTACCGCTAAAGATGGCTGGCTTGACCTCTTCCGATGTCTGCCGGACGTCTTCCATGACCGTGACGATGCATCTGCCGCGCAGGCCGTGGCCACGGAAGAGCGGATATTGACGGATGCTCAGGTGAAAGCATACGAAAAACGAAATATCATCAATGCCCTCAAAGCGAGCAATTGGCGGGTATCGGGGACAAGGGGTGCCGCCCGGTTGCTTGGTCTTCCCTCTTCCACGCTGAATTCGCGCATCAAGTCACTGGGGATCAAACGTTCCGATTGATCGGAGCCCTTCGCTGTCGGTTGGCAAATTTTCGAGAAATCGCTGATTTTCCAATTTTCGCTACCGATTTTTACGATTTCTCGGTTTTCCGATGGTGTCCCGCTCTGCAACCATCCTGTTTGCTCGCGTACCCTGATCATGAATCACACTAATATAGGAAGATACGCCGGTTGGCACGCTTTCTGCGAAGAGACGATCGAGTCCTGACCGGGCTTTGTCGAAAGCAAATCTGTTCGCTTCCCGGAGAAGCGACTGATATCCATGCCAACCACCAACGGGAGAAACACCATGACAGCAACAACGATAAACAACGACAGCTTCACACACTTCGCAGAAAGCTTTGGTGGCCGGCTCATCCATCCCGATGCCACCGATTACGATGCTGCCCGCACGGTATGGAACGGCCTGATCGACAGGCGACCGGCCCTTATCGCGCGCTGTGCCAGCGCCGACGACGTGGTCCGTTCGGTTCGTTTTGCCCGGGAGAATAATCTGCTCGTCTCGATCCGCGGCGGAGGTCATCATGTGGCGGGCTATGCCGTCTGTGACGACGGCCTGATGATCGACATGTCGGCAATGCGCAGGGTAGACATCGATCCTCAGGCGCGAACCGCCCGGGTGCAGGCCGGCGCTCTCTGGGCGGATGTGGATGGTGCGGCCCAGCCCCACGGACTGACCACCCCCGGCGGCGAGGTCTCGCTGACCGGTGTGGCAGGGTTGACTCTGGGAGGCGGTGTCGGCTATGTGCGGCGTAAATTCGGCCTGTCCTGCGACAACCTGCTGGCGGTGGAGATCGTTACCGCCGACGGCCGGAAACGCCGGGCAAGCGAGCGTGAAAACAGCGATCTTTTTTGGGCCCTGCGCGGCGGCGGCGGTAATTTCGGCGTGGTCGTCGCCTTTGAATTTCGCCTGCACCCCGTCGGTCCGGAGGTAGTCACCCTGAATCCGATCTATCCGTTCGGCCAGGCCCGCTCCCTGCTCGAGGCCTGGCGCCGGTTCACCGACTCAGCGCCCGATGAGGCCTCGACCGCGTTTGCCATCTGGGGTATCCCCGAACATCCCGACATCCCGGTCGAACTGCACGGCACGCCGGTGTGTCTGCTGGACGGCATGTATTGCGGTCCGCGACCACAGGGTGAAGCGCTCTTTCAACCGCTTCGTGAAGTGGCTGAGCCGATCATTGACCTCGGCGGTCCCACCACTTATCTCGAGGCCCAGAAGAGCTTTGACGAATTCATGCGGGATGGCGACCTGTACTACTGGAAGTCGCTCTACCTGAACGAGATGAGCGACGATGCGGTTGACACCATGATGTCGTGGGTCAGGCGGCGTCCCAACCCGCGCCTGCTGGTCATCATTCGGCATCTGGGTGGGGCTATCAGCAGGGTTGCCGAGGATGCGACCGCTTACCAGAACCGGGCGGCTCAATTTATGTTCAGCATTGATGGGGCCTGGACCGATCCAGCCGAGTCGGAACGAAATATCGCCTGGATCCGGGGGTTTTGGGAAGCCATGAGCCGCTACTCCAATGGCGGGGTGTACGTTAATTTTCCCGGGTTCGGGGAAAACCCACAACATTTATGGCGATCGAGCTACGGTAATAACTATCGGAAACTGGTTGCGGTCAAAACGAAATATGACCCGGCCAATTTTTTCCGGATGAACCAGAATATCAAGCCGGTTGCAGACAAGGCACACTAGCCCCCTCGCCAGGCATCTTGGAGACCTGGATCGACGGTTTGTCGAGCAGGCCTCCGAGACCGGCCGCCAGGTCGTTCGGAGGACATGCTCGACAATGATCAAAGGTATGGAATCTGCCGGCGCGAAAGAAACGCTTGCGCGGCGGCGCTAGTGCAGACCGCGAAGTACCGCCTCCAGGCTGTCCTTGGCGTCGCCGAACAGCATTCTCGTGTTGTCCTTGTAGAACAGCGGGTTGTCGACCCCGGCATAACCGGTGGCCATCGAGCGCTTGAGGACGATGGTGGTTTTTCCTTTCCAGCACTGGAGAACCGGCATGCCGGCGATCGGGCTGCCGGGGACTTCCTGGGCTGCCGGGTTGACGATATCGTTGGCGCCGATGACGATCGACACATCGACGGCAGGAAAATCATCGTTTACCTCGTCCAGTTCAAAAACAATGTCGTACGGCACCTTCGCCTCGGCGAGCAGGACGTTCATGTGCCCCGGCATGCGGCCGGCAACCGGGTGAATGCCAAAACGGACGTTGACTTTGCGGTCTCGAAGTTTCCTGGTTATCTCGTAGACGACATGCTGCGCTTGGGCGACAGCCATGCCGTATCCGGGGATGATCATAACCTCGCGGGCGTCGAGCAGCAGCTCTGCTGCTTCATCCGCTTCGATCGGCAGGACATCGCCGGCCGGTTCGCCGGTTGCAGCCGTCACGCCGCCGCCTCCCGTGCCGAAACCGCCGGCGATCACCGCCAGGAACCTGCGATTCATCGCCCGGCACATGATATAACTGAGGATGGCGCCGCTGCTGCCGACCAGTGCGCCGACGACGATCAGCAGATCATTGCTGAGCATGAACCCGGTGGCCGCGGCGGCCCACCCCGAATAGCTGTTGAGCAGAGACACGACCACCGGCATGTCGGCGCCGCCGATCGCCATGACCATGTGCACGCCGAAGGCCAGGGCAATGATGGTCATTAGAATCAGCGGTGTGCTGCCGCCCCCGGCCGCGGACTGTTGCACGAACAGTATCCCGAACCAGACGGCAGCGAGCAGCAGGCCCAGGTTGATCCAGTGCCTGCCGGGCAACAATAGCGGTTTCCCGCCGATCCTGGCGCTGAGCTTGAGAAAGGCTACAACGGAGCCGGAAAAGGTCACGGCGCCGATCAGGATGCCGAGATAGGTTTCGATATCGTGGATCATCTTCGCGGCGCCGGAAAGCTGCAAGCCGTGGTCGAGAAAATTGGCGAAGCCGACCAGTACCGCAGCCAGGCCGACAAAACTGTGCAGGATGGCCACCAGCTCCGGCATCTGGGTCATTGCAACCCGGCGGGCCAGTACCAGCCCGATGGTGCCGCCGATGAGGAATCCGCCCAGCAGGATGGCATAGTTATCCGTAACAATGCCACCAATGGTGGCCAGCAGGGCGATGGACATGCCGATCATGCCGAAGATGTTACCCCGCCGAGAGGTCTCCTGTCTGCTCAGACCGCCGAGGGCAAGAATGAACAGAATTGTGGCGCCGATATAGGCGACTGAGATATAGCCGTGTGTCATCTGCGCCTCCCTATTTCCTGAACATGGCCAGCATCCGCTGGGTCACGGCGAAGCCGCCGAAGATGTTGATGCTGGTGATCAGAATCGAAATGCCTGCCAGGATCATGATCAATACGTTTGCAGATGATATCTGCAACAGCGCCCCGATGATGATGATGCTGCTGATGGCGTTGGTGACGCTCATCAGCGGGGTGTGCAAGGCGGGGGTGACATTCCAGACGACCATGTAGCCGACGAAGCAGGCCAGCACGAATACGGTGAGATGCGACATGAATTCGGGCGGGGCGGTGGCGCCAAGTCCCAACAGAGCCAAGGCGCCGAGGGCAAAGGGCAGCACAAGGCCGGCAGCGCGCGATTTCTGCGGCGGGGCCGGCTGGGCCGTGGCCGGCTTGGGCTTCGGGCTCGCCGGCGCCTGTTTGGCCGGCGGTGGCGGCCAGGTAATGGCGCCGTCACGGATGACGGTGGCGCCGCGGATGACCTCGTCATCCATGTTGATCACGAGCCGTCCGTCCTTGCCGGGCGTGAGATCGGCAAGCAGGTGTCGGAGATTGGTGGCATAGAGCTGGCTGGACTGTGCCGCCAGTCGTGAGGGTAAATCGGTGTAGCCGATAATGGTCACGCCATGCTTGAAGACGACCCGGTCGGCCTCTGTCAGTTTGCAGTTGCCGCCCATTTCGGCGGCAAGGTCGACAATGACGCTGCCATCCTTCATGCTCTTGACCATCGCCTCGGTAATCAGTTCCGGGGCAGGGCGACCGGGGATCAAGGCGGTGGTGATGACGATGTCCACTTCTTCAGCCTGCCGGGCGAAAAGTTCCATTTCGGCCTTGATAAACTCATCGCTCATGACCTTCGCGTAGCCGCCTTCCCCGGAGCCGTCTTCGTTGCCGAATTCGAGCAGCAGGAACTCGGCATCGAGGCTCTCGACCTGCTCCTTGACTTCGGGGCGGGTATCGAAGGCCCGGACGATCGCCCCCATGCTGCGCGCGGCCGCAATGGCGGCAAGTCCCGCAACCCCGGCCCCGATGACCAGCACCTTGGCCGGCGGGATTTTACCGGCGGCGGTGATCTGGCCGGTAAAAAAACGGCCGAAATGCTGCGCTGCCTCAACGACGGCGCGATAGCCGGCGATATTGGCCATGGAACTGAGCGCATCCATTTTCTGTGCCCGCGAGATTCGGGGTACCGCATCGATGGCCAGTACCGTCGCTTGCCGCTTGGCCAGGTCAGTGAGCAGAGCCTCGTTCTGGGCCGGCTGCAGAAAGCTGATCAGGATCTGCCCCTGTCTGACCAGCTCGACCTCGTTGAGACCCTGGCTGACGTCACCCTGTGGTGGCCTGACTTTCAGGATAATGTCGGATTTCCGGTAGAGATCAGGGGCATCGGCGAGGATCT
>JAZBPM010000357.1:0-3417 GCA_036351615.1 Desulfofustis sp. | reverse complement strand
TCCCTCCGCAGTACTGGCCTTGAGCCTGTTTGAAGGCGCCTACGCGTCGGAAATTTTCCGCTCCGGCATTCTGTCCGTCGAGAAAGGCCAGTTGGAAGCTGCCGCGAGTCTCGGTTTGAAACAGCATCTGATCTACCGCTTTATCATCTTGCCGCAAGCAATTCGTGTTGTTCTGCCGCCGTTGACCAGTCAGGCCATTTCTTTGATCAAGGATTCGGCACTCGTCTCCACCATCGCCATCTACGATTTGACCATGCAGGCGCAAGCCTTGATTTCAGAAACTTTTTTGACCTTTGAAATTTGGTTCACTGTTGCCATTCTTTATCTGGTGATTACCGTTACCCTGTCTTTCCTGGTAGCTTTCCTGGAAAGTCGTCTCAAGATTTCCTGACCACACGTTTGCACCGCTTACCGTCACTATCAGTCATCATTTTGCGCTGAGGAGGAGATGACATGCTACAGACCAGACTGAAACGCTCCATCGTTGTCCTTACCTTCATGTTCCTCGCAGTTGCCGCCGGCTCCGGTCTAGCCCTGGCCGCATCAATCCAGAACGATCTGGCGCAGGCCAGCGTCATTGAGCAGATCGTCAAACGCGGCGTCCTGCAGGTCGGCATGGATACCTTCGAACCCTGGGCCATGAAAGATAAGAATGGTCAGTTCATCGGCTTTGAAATCGACGTGGCCAAACGGCTGGCCGAGGATATGGGCGTCACCGTCGAATTCGTGCCGACGGCTTGGTCGGGCATCATTCCGGCTCTGCTGACCGGTAAGTTCGATGTCATTATCGGCGGCATGGGCATCCTGCCGCAACGGGCGCTCAAAGTCAATTTCAGTCAGCCTTACGACTATTCCGGCATGGCCATCGTCGCTCACCGGGAACGGGCCGCCGGCTTCGACACGCTCGACGATTTTAACAAAGCTGAGGTTGAAATTGCCGTCAAACTCGGCACCAGTGCCGTCACCGCGGCCAGAAAATACCTGCCGCAGGCAACCCTGCGCATGTTTGAGACCGAGCCCCAGGCCTACCAGGAGCTGCGCAACGGCAATGTCCACGCCGTGATCGGCAATGCCCCGAAACCAGCCTTTGAAGCACTGAGCTACAGTGATACCCTGTTTTTACCGATCGAGGGCACCTTTACCAAAGAACCGATTGGCTTCGCACTGCGCAAAGGAGATCCCGACGCGCTCGCTTTTTTCAATTCCTGGATAACCGGCGTCAGGGAAGAGGGATGGCTCAGCGAGCGGCACCATTACTGGTTTGAGACCCGCGACTGGATCGACCAGGTCAAATAGCGGCTGCCCCCTCTATTCCGACGAGATGCCCGGAATGATCACGCTTCCCCAGTGAGTCCCGTTCCGGGCTCGATCCATTATGAACCGCCGCTCATCTGCACTCTCTCTGCTCGATCTGGTGCTGATCGTCGGCTTGCTGGGACTGATTTCGTTCATCGTCTACCGGCTCGCCTTTGCTCTCAATTACCAGTGGAACTGGTCGATCATCCCGACCTATCTCGTCCGTTACGACGACAGCAGCGGTCACTGGCTGCCCAACACCCTACTCGAGGGCCTGTTCACCACGCTTCGCCTAAGTATCTGGGGAATGCTCATCGCCGGCGTTCTCGGCTTGTTTATCGGCATCGCCCGGACCGCCAGCGGACTCTTCCCTCGGCTGTGCTCCCGAACCTTCGTCGAATTAATCCGCAACACACCGCCCCTGGTACTGATCTTTATCTTCTATTTCTTCGTCAGTAACCAGATCCTGCCGGCCCTCGGTATCGAGGATTTGGTCCGCAGCCTGACTCCGGCGTGGCAGGAGCGACTGGCCATCCTGGCTGCACCGCCCGGCCTGATCGTTCCGTTTCTGTCCGGCGTTGTCACCATCGGTCTGTTTCAGTCGGCCTACATCACCGAGATCGTCAGGGCCGGAATCGAGGCCATCGACACCGGGCAATGGGACGCCGCTCGGGCGCTCGGTTTTACGCGCTGGCAGCAACGCTTCTTTGTCATCCTGCCCCAGGCGTTGCGGCTGATGCTGCCGCCGCTGGCCAACGAATTCATCAACACGATTAAATATTCCTCGATCGTGTCCATCATTTCCATCCAGGAATTGACCTTTCAAGGGCTCCAGGTCATGGCCTCGACCCAGGCCTCCATTGAGGTATGGCTGACTATCACCGCCATCTACCTCGTCCTCTGCCTGACCCTTTCGCTCGGGGTCCATCATTTGGAAGGACGATTCAATGTCCATCGTCGCTGATCACCGACCCGCAGGCAGGGAGGAGCGATCGTGCTTCTCCATCCGCAATATCCGCCTGTTCATTGCCTTCAGGATTCTGTTCAATGCCCGTTTCTATTATCCGGTCTTCACCGTTCTCTTCCTCGATTATGGTTTGACCATCGAGCAATTTGCACTGCTCAACGCTGTCTGGGCCGTTAGTATCGTGAGCGCAGAAATTCCGTCCGGGGCGATGGCCGATTTGATCGGCCGCCGGCGCCTGCTGGTGCTGACCGCACTGCTGATGATAGCTGAAATGAGCCTGCTCGCCTTTGTCCCGTTGACCAACAGCACCGTGGTATTCTGGGCCTTTCTCGTCAACCGGATACTGAGCGGCCTGGCGGAGGCGATGGCCAGCGGGGCCGACGAAGCGATCGCCTACGATTCTCTGCTCGAAGACGGCAATGCCGACCACTGGCCACGGGTTCTCAGTGTCCTGATGCGCCTGCAGGCCCTGGCCGGAGTCGTGGCGATGACCGTTGGCGCCCTGGTCTACGATCCCGACCTGATCAATCGGCTCCTCTCCTGGCTGACCATCGATCAGATCGTCAGCCAACAGGTCACCATGCGCTTCCCGATCTATCTGACCCTGCTGCTCGCCATCGGTGCCTTCTTCGCGACCATCGGGCTGCAGGAGCGTGGCAACGGGGAAACGGTGTCACTTGCGACCATACGCAAGGCCTTTTTACTGACCATGCAGGCCGGTCGCTGGATTCTACAGACGCCGTTTGCGCTGGCCGTCATCCTGTTCGGCATGTTTTACGACCATCTCCTGCGTCTCATCATCACACTGGCCAGTCAATATTTTCGCCAGATTCAGCTGCCGGAAGCGAGCTTCGGCATGATCATGGCCTCCTTCTCCCTGCTCGGCCTACTGGTGCCGAAATGCGCGGAATGGCTGGTCGAACACTTTTCGCCGGCCGTCAATTGCGGCTTGCTGGGCCTGCTGACGCTGGCAACCCTGTGGGGGCTGAGCGGCTTTTTCCCGTATCTCGGCATCTTGCCGATGGCCGGGGTGATGGTCGGCCTGCTGCTCCCCTCCTTTTTCACCAGCCACTACCTCAACCGCGCCACCGCCTCGGCTCAACGGGCTACCGTGCTCAGTTTCAAGGGCCTGCTCTTCAATCTGGCCTATGGCT
>JAZBPM010000356.1:0-2042 GCA_036351615.1 Desulfofustis sp. | reverse complement strand
GCGGCAGAACCACACCTATAGCGCCGATGAGTCAATCCCGCTGCAGATCAGATTCCAGCAAGGGATGAAGCTTCGCTATCAGCTCGGTGTACGGGCCAAGGGATCGATACTCTACACCATGTTGCCCGTTACCGATGGTGGTGCTTCCGACAACGGCTTTTTTGCCACTGAACTGCCGGGATATCTCGGGGCGTTGGCCAACGGCGATGTGGCCGAACTCCTCATCAAGGCCTGGGTTGAACGCCAGGACGACGGTGGCCAGCAGTACCTGGCCAATCAATCATCGGTCGCCGAACTGGTTACCGCGATCGTTGCCCCGAAGCTGACCATCACCGCCCCACAGGAGGCGCAAATAATCGCGGCTCCCGCAAAGGTCCATTTCACCATCCCGTTCACGGACTACGGCTCGCTGTTCAGCGGGGTATCAGGAGCGGCTGTCGAGAATCTGGTCGAGGTCGAGTTGCAGCGGGCCGACAAGGTGCCCGGCAGCGCCATCGCCTTCGCCCCGTGCACAGAGCCGGTGACCACGAGAGTCTTCGGCGACCTGCTCCTGTTCTCCTATGAGTTGGCTGACCCGGCCATCTATCGGTTCCGCGCCCGCCTTGCCACGAGCTCTGCCCCGGGAACAGGAGGCGAGCCGTTCCACGGACAGTGGACCGACTGGCGCCGGATAGAACTCACCTCCCTGCACAATCAGCTGCAGCCCATAGCCACCACTGACAAACTGGGGCTCCATCAAATACAGGAAAGTGTATCTCTCAAGCCGATGAGCCCGAATAAGGCCGTGACGAATATCCGGCCACCCCCGGAATCCCTGACTGAAAAGATCACCCCCGTCGGTCCCGAGAAGAGCCTGGTTCGGCAGCACCTCTCCGCCAAAGGCCCAAGTCTGTCTCACGCCACGCCAATGATCACGAGGCCGCTGCAGGGACAGAAACTGCGGGCCGGCGCATCCGTTCCCCTGGTTGTACAGGGGCTGGACACGGATGCTGAAATCCAATGGGAAATCGAGTATCGCCCCTTCGGTGAGCAACGCTTCACCAGAATACCGTCAACCAGCCTGAAACGAAGCGGAAGCCGGACCGCGCTGCACCAGACCGCTCACCTCCTGACCAAAGGAGACGGCGAGTACCGGGTCAGAGTCCGACTAGATAACCAGCACCAATCGTGGGGCCAGTGGCGCGAATTCCAGGTCGGCACCCCTCCCGTCAAACAGCTGGCCCGGCCTGCAAACAGGGTGAAACCGGTTCTGGCCGCGCCAACCAACCAATCTCAGGCCATTGAACCCGCCCAACCCGAGCAAACCACCAACCCAACACCGACGCAGATCAAAAAGCCGGCTGTGAAAACCCAGCCGCTACCGCAGATGAGGACCATAAACATTCAGTAGGTGGTCTCAAGTCCTTTACTGGTCATTCTTCCGGCTCCAAACGTTTTTTCTTGTCCATGTGGGCGTGCAGAACGCGGACGATTTCTATGCCTTGGGGGTGTTCCCGATAATAGATGACATAGTTGTGAAACTTACTGATAGGGAAGAATCGCATTCCTTTCAGTTGTGGCCGCTTTGCCTGGTACAAGGTGCCCATGCGCGGCGCGGCGAGAAGAGAGTCAAAGGTTTTTTCAGCGGCCTGATAAACTCGGTCTGCTGCATCCTGATCATCCCGTGCGATATAGAGCCAAATGTTGACGAGATCATTCTCAGCCGCCGGCGTTATAAGAATAGATGCCATTTAAAGAGCTTTGTCTTGTTTGAGTAAGCCTTGCGCCCTTTTCCTCAAGGTGACGATATCTAGTGGTCGTGCTGTCCCGCTTTCCAGTCCTTCAACCAAAAGCCGCTCCGTTTCTTCGCGGTCATGTCTGATGAGGTCACGCAGATAGTCACTTGCGCTTTGATATTCTCCCGTGCTGACGCGGGATTCAATAAAAGCTCTCATCTCATCAGGCATCGAAATGTTCAGGGTCGCCATGCTGTTACCTCCTTTGGCAGGTGTCTTCACCGACACCATAGCATCTATGGCAAAGTTTGCCAATAAAGAGCGGTG
>JAZBPM010000355.1:0-3417 GCA_036351615.1 Desulfofustis sp. | reverse complement strand
CAAAGAGGCAAATCTTGTAAAGGATTTATTAAGTGATCCAAGTGCGCAGCCACTTTATTCTATCCTTGCGTTTGAGAATAATAAAGCAATAGGGCATATTCTGTTCACATCAGCATGTTTGGAAGGTACACAAAACGGTGCATCCCTATCGCTATTAGCTCCTTTAGCTGTGCTCCCTGATTATCAAAAACAAGGTGTAGGTGGTAAACTTATAGCGCATGGCTTAAAGCTCTTAACAGCCGCTGGTATTGATTTAGTCTTCGTGCTTGGCCATCCTGGCTATTATCCCCGTTATGGTTTCAAACCGGCTGGTGTGCAAGGATTTGAAGCTCCTTATCCAATCCCAGCCGAGCACGCTGATGCATGGATGGTGCAAGAACTACGTTCAGGAATTATAGGCAGTGTATCTGGAAAAGTTCAGTGCGCAAATATGTTGGATAAACCGGAACACTGGCGAGAATAGCAGAAAATCGCTAGCAAATCACCGCACTGGATTTTTACTCCGCTGCGCTCTGTAAAATCCGGTGAGTTCACTCGTTCTGGTGCCCAAAAAGTTGAGCTTAGAATATATTCACGATATACACAATCTATGGTCAAACCAAATGGGTGTGGCTCTTTTGCGACCACCCCGACGACATAGTTTGCAGTAGTTTATGATGCATAAGTTCTTATCGGTTATGCTACTTGATTACTTTCAGGTAATTGCGTCTGGAAGACGGTTTTTTATTCGTGGTGGGTGGGACAACCCCGTCGGCATAGAGGTCTTGATGATTACGGCGATATTCGCGGTCCTCGTGGAATTTCCAGTATTCCTCAAAATCATTGCTGGCGCGCAGGGCCCGCAGCCGTAAAACGGCTTCGGCTCCCGGGAGTCGCCATTTGGCGCCGGTTATCTCCATGCGGTCTTTTACAAGGTGTCGACATGCCCCCTCTATTACACCTGTGGCGATCGGATATCCACGGGCAAGGTATTGGTCATAACGAAGATAGGGAGCCTTGTTGTGCAGGTAGGTGGCACAGGTATCCACAGCCTCTCGCTGTTTGGAACTGAGGTTTTTTCGTGTGGCGCTGCGGCGCATTCCGGCTGCCATGAGGCCGGCCTTTCCTTGCAAGACACCGAGGAGACGATGCTGAACCCATTTTTCCAGTTCTGGGCCGGATTGGGGATGAAAGACTCTGCCCGCATCCCACAGATATTCAATGACGTGGATGATGTCGACGATGATCGTCAGTTTGATGTCTTTGTTCCGGGCCATGCGGTGGAGAATACGTATCTGGGTGTTGTTGCCGTCGACCAGAGCGACCCATTCTTTTTCATGATTCGGATCCCGATGACTGGCCTCTTCAAATGCTTCTGCGATAACTTCTTCGGGTGTTTTTTCAATGCTGGCCCATACCCGTTTTTGTTCCGGCCCGGGGCGTTTTGCTTTGGCGATCTTGCAGCCGGTTTCGGCGATCACATCTTCGGCAGTACGTTCGAACCTGTCTGTATTGTAAACGGCCGCAACGGTGGCCATGCGTTTGGCGCTTTTCTTCTCTCCCTTGGAGAGTCGTTTTTCCATTTTTTGTTTGCGTTTTTGGACGGCTTTTTGCGTCTGTTCCTTGAGATCCTGCTCGTGAAGCACCACCCCTTTTCCATCGATGGTGATGACCTGCACCGGACCGAAGATTTGGTTTTCTTGAGGGATGCACCGGCGCGACTCGTAAAAGTCGTCAAAATCCCGGGCCGCCCGTTGTACCATTTCCTCCGCCTGGCGTTTGGGTACATGGGCGCCGGTGGTCTTGGCGACGGTATCGACGGTTTCATCAAAGGAGTTCTTCGATGCTTCTTCGGCCACCCGGCGACGAAGTTCGAGAGAATAGCGCTCGGCTGGAAGATTGAGTTCGGCATCCATCGGATGAAGACTTTTCTCGCCCTCTTTGCCGTACCCCGTCCGGCTTGCTTCAACGGTGCCGAACACCGTCTCGATCTTTCGTGTGTGAAGCCTTGTTTGGCGCCGATGGAAACCGTCTGTATCGCAAACGGGCTGATCGCACCGGCCGGGGCTGCGCCTGTCCAGATGTTCCTGCAGCAGGATGCGGAGCAATTCCCACCCTCTTTTTTCCAATTCTCGTTCCAATTCGCTGTGGGTCATCGAGAAACCCTCCTCGGAATCCAGAAAATAGACGATATGTTCGAAACATTGACGTCCCAGTTCATATGGCCGCTCCAGGGACGAGATCGCCGGTGCTGCGCTCATATCTGCTTACCTCCCGTCCCGAAGCCGACGTGCGGCATTTTTTACCAGCGGATACACCAGGATGGTCTTCACCCGGGCGCCGTGACGCTGATTTGCCCTGTCCATGCGTCCGCGACCACTGGTCTGTCCCAGTTCTATCCAGTTGGCCGCCCGGTAGCATCCTCCGTGAAACCGCCGACGGTCGACCAAAGTTTCCACCAGCAGGGGATCAACCCCGTATTGGCTCAACCAGTCCAATCTCAGTCGATTCAGGGTGCGAGACAGCATTGCGCTGGCCAAGTTGCGAATCGAGGCCAGCACCAGAAACCGGCTGTTGTTGACCACCTGCTGCAGGGCGGCTTTACGTCTGTCATCATCCCAGCCGATCCACTGGTCCCGGGCCTTCATCCGCCAGGCCGGACTGGAAAACTGGACGCATCCGACCACTTCGCGCCGGGGATGACTGACATGGACCAGGTACTGAAGCCTTGCCCCGAAGGGCATCGCATAGCCCAAATAGTGATACCGGCCGACCAGGTCCCTGAACAGATCCCGCTCACGACGGGTGCGAACCGGCTGCACATCCAGGGGGCCAAAATCTTCAATGCTGCCGGTAAGAGGGCTGCAGGGCGCTTTGCATGGAGCCTTGGCAATTCGTTTTTGAGGGCCATTGTAACCGCTTCGCCTTTTTTCAGGGAGCTTCAGATAACCTTGACCCTCCAGAAGGTTCAGCAGATCTCGACATTCGCGCGCCTTGAGCCCGCCCCCGGGCCGCTTCCAATCCAAAAGCTCACAGACAGTGTGAGCCAATTCCCGCCGACTGATGCCGCCGCAGGTGTCGACGACTTCTTGAATCAGCGACAACTCATGGGCGGTAAAATCTCGTCCGCAAAATGTTTGTTGTACTGTCGCAGTTTGCATGCCAGCCTCCTTTCGTTATTTTCCAATAGCGAAAAAGCGGCATGTTGTCCAGTAAAAAATGGCTGCTGCACCCCCTTACCGGGGTGGGAAAGGGGCGACAAAGCAATACGAGACGTTGATATCCCCCCTCTATCGGGCCTGTAGTGGTCTATGGCAAAGAGCTAATCAACTTGAATCACTATGTTTCCTTGATATCGCAAAAGAGCCGCACCCTATTAATATTTTTTTCAGTCAAACGTTTTTGTTCATTCAACACCGAAGGCAGCATGATTTTATT
>JAZBPM010000354.1:0-2867 GCA_036351615.1 Desulfofustis sp. | reverse complement strand
GGCACTGGCCTCCTTCATTCCGGTCGTCATGGGCATGGGCGGCAATATCGCGACGCAATCCTCGACGATTATTGTCCGCGGCATCGCGACCGGCCGGGTGAATATGAACGCGCTGTTCAGAGTTATTTTCAAGGAGATGCGGGTCGGGGTCATTCTCGGCTTCATTTACGGCCTCTTTCTCGGCGCCCTGTCCTATTTTCTCCATCAGGAGATGCAGTTGCTCGGCCTGGTCGTCGGCATTGCCATTTTTTGTACGATGATCATGGCGGCAACACTCGGGACCTTGATCCCACTGGTTTTGAAACGATTCGATTTTGACGCCGCAATCGCCACCGGGCCATTTGTCACGACGGCGATCGATATTGTCGGCGTCCTGATGTATTTTTATTCAGCCAAACTCATCCTCGGACTTTAATCGAGCAGCGCTGCCAGCAACCGGAACAGTTTCCTTATGTGAAAGTGAGCGGGGGACAGGTTAAAACCAGTCCCGCCGATTTGCATATACCCCCCATGACAGGGAATCACAACGAACGATGAAAATAACCGCCGTGGTCGGAAGATCCGGTTAGTGAAAGTGAGCGGAGGACAGGTTAAAACCAGTCCCGCCGAGTTACATATAAAAATTGGAGCCAGATGACCGTGTCCCGAATCAACCCGTTTATCCTGCTCCTGCTGGTTGCCGTCGGTCTCTGGCTGATCTTCGGCGACTCCATCAGGCGCCCCGTTACCTACAACGCCGAGCCACGGGCGATAACGGCGCGCGGGGATCTGGCAGAAGACGAAAAAAACACGATCGAGATCTTCCGCAACACATCGCCTTCGGTCGTTTACATCACCAGCATCGCCTTGCGGCGCAGTCTATTTTCCCTCAATGCAGTTGAAATTCCGGCTGGCACCGGATCCGGCTTTGTCTGGGACGACAAGGGGCGGGTAGTGACCAATTATCATGTCATCTCGGATGCCAACCGAATCCAGGTCACCATGGCCGATCAGTCAACGCACAAAGCGGTGCTGATCGGCGCGGAACCGGACAAGGATCTGGCTGTTCTGCAGGTCAGTGCTCCCGAGCGACTGCTCAGACCGATCCCGATCGGGGCGGCCGGCGACCTGCTGGTCGGCCAGAAGGTCTTTGCCATCGGCAACCCGTTCGGCCTGGACCAGACAATCACCTCCGGCATTATTTCAGCATTGAATAGAGAAATAACCGCCATTACCGGCAGGACCATCCGCGGCGTTATCCAGACCGACGCGGCCATCAATCCCGGCAACTCCGGCGGACCGCTGCTCGACAGCGCCGGTCGGTTGATTGGCGTCAATACGGCTATCTACAGCCCGTCGGGCGCCTACGCCGGTATCGGCTTCGCGGTCCCGGTGGAAGAAGTCAACCGGGTCATCCCGGAGTTGATTCGACACGGCCGGCTGATCAAGCCGGGGATCGGTGCAACCCTGGTCGACGAGCGGGTCGCCCGTCAGCTCGGTATCGACGGTATCCTGATCCGGGAAGTCGAGCCCGGTGGACCGGCGGAACGTGCCGGCCTGCAACCGACCAGACAGCATCTGGGCGAGATTATCCTCGGCGACATCATCGTCGAGGTGGCGGGTAGCCGGGTACACACCTATGATGATATCCGTACCGTCCTCGAATCATACCGGGTCGGCGATACCGTCGAACTGACCTGTATCCGCGAAGGACGGTCGTTTACCACGAGCGTTGAACTGACCGCAGTCCAGTAACAATTGCACGAACCGGTGGGCGACCTAAAAACGGCCCCGGCGGCGGGCCAGCTCGCGCATATCCCTGGTACGATCCGATTCATCGATGATCTCCTCGCCGACGATTTCTTCCAAGACATCCTCCATTGAGATAACCCCGGTTACTGAGCCGTATTCATCGACAACGATGAAAAGATGCTGACGCTGTTCGAAAAAATCGATGAGTACCAAATTGAGGGGCATTGATTCTGCAACGAAGTGGACAGGCCGTTTCAATTCGGTCAACCGGCTGTCGAGTTTTTGCTGGGCGGCTGCCAGCAAAACATCTTTACGCATGATGATACCGGTGACGTTGTCAGACTCTTCGTGATACACGGGTACCCGGCTATGACTCGTCAACTGGGCAAGCATCTGCATCGCATCGTTGACGGTCATCTCTTCCTCGAGGGAAAAGGTCACGGTGCGCGGCGTCATTACCTGGCGGACCGTTTTCTGCTTAAGATCGATGATATTGCTGATAACTCGTTCCTGGACCTCTTCCAAGTGGCCGGATTGGCGGGACAGGGCGGCGATGGTCTGCAGTTCCTTGGCGGAAATCATGCCGTCTTCCCGATCTTGCGGAATGAGGCGGGTGATGGCCCGACAGAGGATGATAATCGGCTTCAGCACTACAACCATCAAGCGCAACGGCAATGCGATATACGATGCCAGACGAAATGAATAACTGACGCCGATGGTCTTCGGGATAATCTCGGAGAAAATCAGGATCGACAGGGTAAAAACAGCGGAAAAAGCGAAAATGTTCTCGTCCCCGTAAAGTTTAGCAAAGGTGGCCCCGGCAACGGCGGCGCCGATTGTGTTGGCGATGGTATTCAACGTCAGGATCGCCGTTATCGGTTCGTCGATATCCTCGCGCAGTCGCTGCAGAATCGTCCCTGCCCGGGCTCCCGACTTTCGCAACATTTCAACCTGACTCTTGGTAAGGGAGTAGAGGACAGCCTCGCACAGAGAACAGGCGGCGGAAACGATTATGGCCAGGGAAACAGCCAGGATGAGTGTTTGCAACATGTGTCTTCTCCACCAATGAGAGCGGCTCGCCGAAAACAGTCGTACCTGCGGTGACGCGACAACCACAACGATCTGCTGCCCGGAGG